>NZ_JBIMSN010000061.1:0-47234 GCF_043944905.1 Antrihabitans spumae | reverse complement strand
ATTTCAAGCCCGACCCGCACACCACCTCAACGCCACGCGCGATTCAGCAACAGCCTCCGCGCCCGCCGAAAAGACTCACGAGCCGCGGAGCGGCCTCTTGTGTTTCGGCTGCCAGACCACGAGAGCGGTGCTGCGCGGGATAGGAACGAGGTCGCGACGATAGCCCGCATGCATCGTCGCGATTTCTGCCGCCATTTCGGTGATGCGGTGCTGCAGCGCCTCGACCTGATTCGTCAACTCGATGATTCGTTTGATGCCAGCCAGATTGACGCCTTCGTCCTGGGAAAGACGCTGCACTTCCCGGAGCAAAGCAACGTCGCGCGGCGAATAGCGTCGACCTCCGCCCGTTGTGCGTTGCGGGGTGACCAAGCCGAGCCGGTCGTAGGTGCGCAGCGTCTGCGCGTGCATGCCCGCGAGCTCCGCGGCAACAGAGATCACGAACACCTGCGCTTCGGTGACGTGTGCTGCGCTTGCGTCCGCGTCGGGACCCCCTGGGACCGCGCCCTTTTTCGGCTTCCCGGTCACCGCTACACCTCCAAATGGCCCTTCTCGAACTCGACCGAGTTCGTCTCGAACTCCAACACCTTCGGGACCCGCACTCCATCAGGAGTGCGGGCACCGAAAGCTGATGCACAGGTGCGCATTACGCTCCTGCCCACCCAGCACGCGGATCGAAGCCACTGGCTCGTTCCGCTTCTGCGTACTTCTCCAACGCCGCCGTCGCGGTCGAATCGAGCTTCTGCGGAACCGCAACCTTGACCGTGACGAGCAGATCGCCTGCAACGCCACCGCCACGACGCGGAACGCCGCGACCACGGACTCGCAGGATTCGACCGTCGACCGTTCCCGGCGGCACCTTGACGCCGACCCGACCATCGAGCGTTGGCACCGAAACCGTTGTGCCGAGCACCAGTTCGCCGTAGCTCACCGGCAGGACCAACGTGAGATCGTCACCCGCCCGACCGAATACCTTGTCCGCCTTGACGTGCACGGTGACGAACAGATCGCCCGACGGCGCGCCACGCAACCCTGCTTCGCCCTGGCCCGCGAGTTTGATGCGCTGACCGTCGTTCACACCGGGTGGCACGCGGACCGTGATGGTCCGAGTTCGGTTCTGAATGCCGGACCCGTGACAATCCGTACACGGGTCGTCGATGATCGAACCGGTACCGCGGCAGTCGTCGCAGGGCTCACTGAAACCGAACGCGCCCTGGTTACGGCTGACTACACCGCTTCCGTTGCAACGCGGACACACTCGCGGACTCGTTCCCGGCTTCGCCCCGCTGCCGTGGCACGTTGTGCACGGCGACGGGCTTGTCATCCGAAGCGGAACGGTGACGCCCTGCGCCGCTTCTCGGAAGCCGAGTGTCGTCTCGGTCTCCACGTCGCTACCGCGGCGCGGACGGCTTGCCGCGGTGCGATTGCCGCCACCACGGTTGAACAACCCGCCGAACAGGTCGCCGAGACCACTGTCGTTGGCCGAGGCATTGCCGAACAGGTCGCCGATGTTGAACTCGCCGGCGCCGAAGTTGCCTGCGCCGCCACCGGTGTAGCCGGTACCCGGCGTGAATCCGCCGCGACCGAAACCACCGCCAGCGAACAACTTCCGCGTCTCGTCGTACTCCTTGCGCTTGGCGGCATCCGACAACACCGAATGTGCCTCGCTGACGGATTTGAAGCGCTCCTCCGCCTTCGTGTCGCCCGGATTCGCATCCGGGTGATTGTCACGAGCCAGCTTGCGGTACGCCTTCTTGATCTCGTCGGCGGTCGCACTGGAGGAGACACCCAGTTCCTTGTAGAAGTCCTTCTCGATCCACTCCCGTTGGCTCACTGAGCATCTCCTCCTCTCGCACTTCTAGCTTTGATCGAATTCGGCATGCGCGCCGGAATCCGAGTTCACATCAATCGAATCCGACCCGGCGGACGGCGCGGATGCGTCACCCGTCGAATCGGTCACCGTCACGAGCGCGTGCCGCAGCACCCGCTCGCCGATGCGGTAACCCTTGCGAAGGACTGTACCGAGAACAGGGTCGCGACCCTCGCCTTCGTGCTGCACGGCCTCGTGCAGTGTCGGGTCGAAAGACTCACCCTCGGCGCCGAATTCGGTGACGCCCTGCTTGGTCAGCAGGCCGGCAAGCTTTTCGGAAACAGCCTTCAACGGACCCGTCTCGAGGTCACCGTGTGCTCGCGCACGCTCGAGATCGTCGATCACGGCAAGCAATTCGGTCACGACCGACGCCTTGGCGGAATCGATGACGGCCTTGCGGTCGCGTTCGACCCGACGACGGTAGTTGGCGTACTCCGCCTGCAGCCGCTGTAGATCTGCAGTTCGTTCCGCAAGTTCTGCGGAACGAGAGTCCTGCGGGTCCACAATTTCTGCGTCCTCGAGTGCCCCTTCGTCCACCGACCCGGGCTGCGGGGCGGTGCCGGTACCAGCAAGTGGTTCCGGCACGCCCTCGCCATCCCGAACTTCACCGGTCTCGGGGTCGATCTTTCGGTTGTCGACGAAAGTGACCGGCTCGGTGTGGTCTTCGCTCACTGCTTGCCCAGGTCGATCGGCTCGTCCTCCACGACCTCCGCGTCGACGACCTGATCGTCGTCGGCGGCATGAGCGCCACCCTCGGCACCGTTGGCCTCACCTGCGGAGTCGGCAGCCGTCGCCTCGTAGATTGCCTGGCCGACAGCCTGCGACTCGGTCGCGAGCTTCTCGACCGCAGCCTTCACCGCGGCGAGATCGGTGCCCTGCAGTGCGGTCTTGGCCTCTTCGATCGCAGCCTCGACCTTCGACTTGACGTCGGCAGGAACCTTCTCCTCGTTCTCCTTGATGAACTTCTCGGTCTGATGCACAAGGGACTCGGCCTGGTTGCGGACCTCTGCCTCTTCACGACGCGCCTTGTCTTCGTCGGCGTGCGCTTCGGCGTCCTTGATCATCCGATCGATGTCTTCCTTGGACAGGCCGGAACCGTCCTGGATCTTGATCGTGTTTTCCTTGCCGGTGCCCTTGTCCTTCGCGGTCACGTGCACGATGCCGTTGGCATCGATGTCGAAGGTGACCTCGATCTGCGGGACGCCGCGCGGAGCCGGCGGGATTCCTGTGAGCTCGAACGATCCGAGCAGCTTGTTGTGCGACGCGATTTCGCGCTCACCCTGGAAGACCTGGATCTGCACGGACGGCTGATTGTCGTCGGCCGTTGTGAAGGTCTCGGACCGCTTGGTCGGGATCGTGGTGTTGCGCTCGATGAGCTTCGTCATCACGCCACCCTTGGTCTCGATGCCGAGGGACAGCGGGGTGACGTCGAGGAGCAGAACGTCCTTGACCTCGCCCTTGAGCACGCCGGCCTGCAGTGCGGCGCCGACGGCGACGACCTCGTCCGGGTTGACGCCCTTGTTGGGCTCACGGCCACCGGTCAGTTCGCGGACCAGGTCCGAGACAGCCGGCATACGGGTCGAGCCACCGACGAGCACGACGTGATCGATCGCGGAGACCGAGATGCCCGCGTCCTTGATGACGTTCTGGAACGGCGCACGGGTGCGGTCAAGCAGGTCGGACGTGATCTTCTGGAACTCGGCGCGCGAGAGCTGCTCGTCGAGGAAGAGCGGGTTCTTGTCGGCGTCGACCGTGATGTAGGGCAGGTTGATCGACGTGCTCTGGCTGGAGCTCAGTTCGATCTTGGCCTTCTCGGCAGCCTCACGCAGACGCTGCAGCGCCATCTTGTCCTTGGTCAGGTCGATGCCCTGGGACGCCTTGAACTTCTCGACGAGCCAGTCGACGATGCGCTGATCCCAGTCGTCGCCACCGAGGTGGTTGTCACCGGAGGTCGCGCGGACCTCGACGACACCCTCGCCGATCTCGAGCAGGGACACGTCGAACGTGCCGCCACCGAGGTCGAACACCAGGATGGTCTGCTCGCTCTCGCCCTTGTCAAGGCCGTATGCGAGTGCGGCTGCGGTGGGCTCGTTGACGATGCGCAGCACGTTGAGGCCGGCAATCTGGCCGGCTTCCTTCGTGGCCTGGCGCTGTGCGTCTTCGAAGTACGCGGGGACCGTGATGACCGCGTCGGTGATCTCTTCGCCGAGGTAGGCCTCTGCGTCACGCTTGAGCTTCATCAAGGTGCGCGCGCTGATTTCCTGCGACGTGTAGTTCTTGTCGTCGATCGCCACTGCCCAGTCGGTGCCGATGTGGCGCTTGACCGAGCGGATGGTGCGATCGACGTTGGTGACCGCCTGGTTCTTGGCGGGCTGGCCGACGAGCACTTCACCGTTTTTGGCGAAGGCGACGACCGATGGTGTGGTGCGTGAGCCTTCGGAGTTGGCCACAACTACAGGCTCGCCGCCTTCGAGAACGGCGACAACCGAGTTGGTGGTTCCGAGGTCGATACCGACCGCACGAGCCATTTGTGTTCCTCCCTATTGTTGCGACGACGCCGATGCGGCCGTCGCTATGTACTGTCTCTGCTTGATGCTGAGCGTAGTGCACTCAATCTTGCCGGGTGCCGAGGCTACTCGTCAACTCGGAGTTGAGCGGACCACACTCAAGTCAGTCGAAAGGTCCAACGGGCGTACTTCAGGATTTGTTCCCGCTTCTCGAACTTTCGTTGAGTTCGTCCATGCTGTCGGTGTCCTCGTAACGCCTGACCTGCCCATTGCTCGCCCATCGCGTCCTAGCCAAGGATCAGGCAGCAGGGGTGCCCGTCGGGATCGACCAGCTCTCTTGGCAGGGCCTACAGGTACGCTGATGATCGACAGAGAGAGCTCAACATGTGGTACTGGCTGTTCAAATATGTGTTCATCGGACCTCTGCTTCGAATCGTCGGCCGACCGACGATCGAAGGTGCCGAACATATCCCGAAGACCGGACCCGTCATCCTGGCAGGCAACCACCTCACCGTCGCGGATTCGTTCTTTCTCGTGCTGCTGGTCCGGCGGCGCATCACCTTCGTGGCGAAAGACGAGTACTTCACGGCCCCTGGCATCAAAGGGCGGATGCAACGTTGGTTCTTCTCCTCCGCAGGGCAGGTACCGATCGACAGGTCGGGCGCCGACGCCGCACAGAGCGCATTGAACACGGCGGTATCGATCCTGCAACGCGGCGGCGTCTGGGCCATCTACCCGGAAGGCACCCGATCTCCGGACGGTCGGCTCTACAAGGGAAAGACCGGCGTGATCCGCGTTGCGCTCGAAACCGGCGCGCACGTCGTCCCCATCGTGACGAGTGGCTCCGAGAAGGTGAATCCGGTCGGCAGTCGAATGTGGCGGTTCGGCAAGGTTCACATCAAGGTCTGCGAGCCGCTGGACTTCGCGCGCTACCGGCCGCTGCGCGAACGTCAGTGCATCGTCCGTGCCGCAACCGACGAACTGATGAGCGTGCTCTACACCTCGTCCGGACAGGAATACGTCGACCGGTACGCGGCCGATGTAAAAGCCGCATCCTGATCGGTCCGGCTTACAAAAACCTGCCGAGCACACCTTCCGCACTACGCGCCGCAGTCTCGCATGCCTTGGCTGTGAACTGATCCAGCAGCGGATGTGCAGCTCGCGAACGCCATTTCCGCACCGCGATCATCGCCGCGGCGCGCTGCTGCTCGGGACCCGTCCCCGCCTCCAGACCGAGGCGCACATTCGGATCGATACCGAACCCACCGACCAGACGCGTCAATTCGGTGACGTCGGCGGCGGGGAGAGCAACCTTCGACGTTCGCAGTCGGCCGAGGAGCCGCAGTTCGTTGAAACCGTGCACATCGGCGAGCATGCGCCTGATCGCAGGAATCAGGTCGGCAGCAGCCGGGACCGACAGGGCCGTCGGATGACTCGTCAAAACACGCTCCAACGCGACAAGCGCCGAATGTGTCTTGAGCTGTTCCGCACGCTGCCCGAACTGCACGTCGATCAACTGGCGTAGCTCGTCGAGCCCGCTGCGCTCGACCAATTGCGCTGCAAGCGTTGGCGAATCACTCACACCGAGCTTGATCAACGTGATGGACAGCCGAATTCCGAAGAGCCCGAAGCGTCGAACGAGCGCCGCACGCATCGCTGCGTCGACGGGCAGCGGACTGTCGGGTCTGGCAAATCGGTCCGCGGACAACAATGCGATCTGCATGTCCTCGACCGGCACCTGAGCCAGTGCCTGGAACGCGACGAACTCGCTCTGGCGCAACGTGCGCGCAGCGAAGGCGAGCAACCCTGCGACGGGAACAACGGCTTGGCACAACCCCGTTCGCTCCAACTCGGTAGCGAATCGCTCGGCCATGTCCTTCGCCGAACCCATCGCATCGATTCGTCCGGCACCGACCTCGTCGGCACGAGATACAACGCCGACCACACCGAGTGGACCTGACTCGGCGCCGACGTGGGACCCGATACGGCCCAGAAAAGCGACGTCGTTGGCACTCAGACTCCGCAGCAGGTAGACGACTGCGTCTGCGCCCGACGCCGCGTTCTCCGGCGTGAGCAAGTCGAGGGTGCGAGCCGAAACATCAAGCGACAGCGACGATGTACCCGGGGTGTCGATCACGGTGGTGTCCGCGAGCGCACTAGCGGGCCACTCCACCTCGAGTCGATCCACCTGGGCAGCGGTCAGCGGGCCGAGGTCGAAGGTCAACCCGCCCTCCCGACGCTGCACCAAGACGTTCGCGCGTCGACCGCCGTCGTGCCAGGCCGTCACCGTCGGGGTCGAACCACTGCGATACCAGGTCACGACGCGGGTGCACTCGGTGGCGTCCGTCGGCGCAATGTCCTGTCCCACCAACGCATTCAGCAGCGTCGACTTGCCCGCCTTCAGCGAACCCGCGAGCGCGATCCGAAGTGGTTGATCGAGCCGTTGCAGGCATTCGTCGAGTTGGGCCCGCAGTCCAGGATCGTGGCCGAGAGCACGACGAGCGGCGTGTACCAGTTCGCGAGCTTCGTCGATCGACGCTCCGTTGCGGCGGGTCATCGTGTACCCGGCGTCGGTCCGCCTTGACCTGCCGCACCGATTTGACGTCCCGGGGCCGCCGACCGCGGAGCACCGACGGCAAGCGCATCGTCGGACCGGATCCGCAGGGCCGCAATCACTCGAATCTGTTGTTCCAGTTCGGCACAGCGTTGGGCACGCTGCGCGGATTCCACGGTCGCCGCTTCCTGTGCAGCGCGTAACGAATCGTTCAGCGACCGCAACGCTTGATCCGCGATCGCCGTGAAGTGGTCCCGAAGTACTCGCTGGATCTGTCGCAACCGATCCTTCGATTCCTTGTTCGCCTGAAAGCTGACATCCTCGACGAAGCGCCTGATCGCGATCTTCGCCTCTTGGCGGCGACGCGCCAGCCGCTGATCCTTGTCTTCTTTGAATGCCTTGGAGCCCAACAGAACTCCGGCACCGATCGAGATCGGGTTGATCAACGCCAAGCCGGCAAAGGTTGTGATGAGACCGAACATCAGCACGCCGCCGTAGGAGCCCCGCATGCCGACGAGAACCTTCTGCGTGATGCCGACCTTGCCCGAGTCGAGGTCGGCGAGCGACTCGACCGGCTCCATCACACCGTCGAGGTCGTGAATATCCATGTGCGGCAGCGCAACCGAACCTGTCTCGGCGAAATGTTCGGCTACCTGCTGAGCCAACCACGCGGCACGCTCGTGGGCCCACACGAAATTGTCACCGATCGACGACCCGATCTGTTCGTCGAGCCAACTGCCCAACTGCTCCCAATTCTCACCGGGGTCGGCCGAGTCGACCCACTCCTCGGCTTCACGCGTCACGCGCCGCAGTCGTTCGCGCAGATCGTGATCGATGTCGGCGGCGAGATCGGCGATACCGTCGCCGAGGGTCTGCTGCCATTGCGACGTCCGCTTGTGCAGGTCTTCTGCCGCGATCTTCGCCTTCTGCAGTTCGCGAACCGCGGCCGCGCCTTTGACCGGATCACGAAGGGCGGCAAGCTCGCTGCCGAGTCCGAGCGTCAAATGCTCTGCCGCGGAACGGACATCCATCGCGACTGCCCGACGAATGTTTCCGTCGGCTCGCGCGACAACCCGCTCCCTCAGGAACTGATACAGCACCAGGAAGCCGGACTCGGCGTTCAATTCCTTGTCCTGCAACCGCATTGCGTGCGAACGCAGCAGCGACGAGATCGGGATCAACGGAACCTGCAGACCCGCCGTGTCGAGATGCTTCCGATTCGCGGCGAGCACCTCACGCCAATGTGGATACAGGTCGGTCTTGCTGATCAGGCACGCAACCGCGGGACACAGACCGACCACCTGACGAATGAACTTGACCTCGGGCTCGGTGAGTTCGGTCGAAGCGTCCGACAGCACAAGGACCGCATCGGCGGCGGTCATCACTCCGAGAACGCCTGCCGCGTGTGGGTTTCCGTGACCACCGACACCGGGGGTGTCGACGACGACAACGCCGTCGGCAAGCAGCGGGCTCGCTGCACCGACCTCGAGCCGCAGCACTTCTCGCCCCTGCGCAAGCGGTGACGAGGGTGTGACAGAGGTGACCTGATCGATCGGTACCGAGACCCGCAGCGGCTCGGACGCACCTGGATCCGCCAACACAAGTTCTGCATGCGGCTGCGCTGCGTACTGCACCAGCGTCGGAATCGCCGTCGTCTCGTCGTCACCGACGGAGCACACGTTCAGGTTCAGCAACGAGTTGACGAACTGACTTTTGCCCTGCTTGACGGGCCCAACGACGACGATGCGCCGACGCGGATCGAGTACCCGTCCCTTCGTCGTCCGCAACGAGGCAACGAGATCATTGCGACCGACTCGTTCGGCTGCTGCCGTCGTTTCGTCGAGTAGAGCGACGAGGTCGCGCGTCGCCTCCGCAACCGGGCGGCCCGCGCTGGCAGCTGGACTGTTCATGAACCCCTGACCGCTCTCTCGACGAACTCAGACACAGTTGTACTCACACACCGACAAACGCCGGTCCCGTACGCACTAACCGCGTACCGGACCGGCGTCGTTACATCCTTGCCGGTTACGGCATCAGGTGATCAGGCAGGTGCGCGGAATCCGGTGCCGACCCGAACTCTGCACCCGTTTCGCCGTTCGCGCCACCCTCGGCGAAGAGGCTGCCATCGAAGGCGCCGCCGGTCTGGGCAGTGCCGAACACTGCGGTCGGGTCGACCGAGGACCACGGCGTTTCCGCTGCGCCGACCTGGCCGCCGAGGTCACCGGCTGCACCGGCACCCGCTTCGAGACCTGTACCGAACTGACCACCGAGGTCACCGACCGCGCCGACACCGGACTCTAGGCCGGACCCGAACTCGCCGCCGAACTGACCGCCGGCCTCTCCGCCCGCACCGAGCTGACCGCCGAGGTCGCCAACCGCACCGACACCCGTTTCCAGGCCGGACCCGAACTCGCCACCGAACTGACCACCGAGGTCACCAGCTGCCCCGAGCTGACCACCGAGGTCACCAACAGCGCCGACGCCGGCCTCCAACCCTGTACCGAACTGACCACCCAAGTCGCCGACCGCACCAACACCGGTCTCCAACCCTGTACCGAACTGACCACCCAAGTCACCAACAGCACCGACGCCGGCCTCCAACCCTGTACCGAACTGACCACCCAAGTCACCAACAGCACCGACGCCGGCCTCCAACCCTGTACCGAACTGACCACCCAAGTCACCAACAGCACCAACACCGGCCTCCAACCCCGCGCCGAACTGACCACCCAAGTCACCAACAGCACCAACACCGGTCTCCAACCCCGCACCGAACTGACCACCCAAGTCACCAACCGCACCGAGACCTGCGCCGAGGCCGGTCTCCAGCCCCGTCTCGAGGCCACCGCCGAGCTGACCGCCCAGATCGAGACCTGCTCCGGTTGCGAGTACGCCGTCGAATGCGGTGCTCAGATCGGTTTCGAGCTGACCGCCGATTCCGAGCGCGCCGCCGAGCGTCGTTCCGAGGACAGCGCCGATCGTCGAGTCGATGCCACCGCCGATGCCGGTGCCGAGGTCGATGCCGGAGCCCAGGTCGATGCCAGCACCCAAGTCGATGCCCGAGCCCAGGTCGATACCCGAGCCGAGGCCGGCTCCGATGTCGGTCCCGACGCCTGCTCCTGCTTCGATCGCTGCCTGGAGCACTGCGCCAAGTGATGCTCCGAGGTCGGCGCCGACCTCGCCACCGATGCCGAGTGCGGATCCGAGCATGGTCGACAGCTGTCCTTCGATGTCGAGCACTGCTCCGAGGTCGATACCGGCTCCTGCGCCGAGGGCGCCGTCGAATGCCGCGTTCAAAGCCGTCGAGAGGTCCGCCGTCAGGTCAGCGCCGACGCCGAGCGCCCCGCCGATTGCGGTGCCGATCTGCGCACCGAGGCCGAGGTCACCGCCAAGCCCGAGGTCGCCGCCCAAGCCGAGTCCACCGCCGAGTCCGAGATCGAATCCCGCGCCGACGGCCGTTTCCAAAGCGCCGCCGATGGCGGTGCCGAGCTGCACGCCCGCCGCTCCACCGGCTGCGAGTGCGCCACCGAGAGCCAAAGCAATTTGAGCTCCCAGATCCGCGCCGATATCCGTGCCGAGACCGAGGTCGATGTCGCCGACCGCTCCACCGCCGAGGTTCACATCACCGAACGCGACCGTTCCCAAACCGAGGCCGGCACCCGCACCGAGGCCGAGGCCTGCGCCGAGCCCGCCGCCTGCAACACCGATCGCTCCGACACCCGCTCCGGCTCCTGCGCCGACGCCGGCTCCCGCACCGAGAATCGTCGACAGGCCTGTGCTTCCCGTGCACAGTGCCGATTCGGCGACCATCGGTGCGACGGCGACGATGTCGGCGTGGCTCACACCGGCCAGTCCTGAAGCAGCGAGAACGCCTTCTGGGTTCGCGCAGTACTGGGCGGCTGCCTCGTCGCTACGGAGCAGGTTGAGGATGAATTCGAGTACGGCGTTCTGGGTCATGACGTCTCCTGAGTCGGTTGGACCGGGCTGAATCAGCTTCGGCGGTGCATGCATGCAACGTTATGGAGATCGGGCCGCGGCCCCAACGGGGTGAACCCCCGCACCTGTCTGGGGGTATCGGGTAGGGGCAAAACGACCATTAGGGGCTTTTCCCCTAACCAAGGCTCCCACCAGCCTCAACCGGGCCGAGTACCGTAACGGAATCGACGACCGACGCGACAACGCCGGTGAGTCGCGCCCCTTACGGTCTATTCGATCGCGAGTCTCGCGACCCATATTCGAGGAGGAGAATCGCGTGGCAACAGGTCTCGGAATCGTGGTCGGATCGCAGAACTCCGTGGCTGCGGTCGATCCTGATGGATCGGGCGCGGCTGACGGCCGCGACTACGTCACGATCAGTCATCCGACGACGCTGCAGCTGTCTGCGGACGAAGCTCCGGTTCTCGGGGTCGTTCACACCTCGCCCGCACTCGGTCGGCATTCGAAGGACATCCTGCTCGACGGCTTCGTCGACCGCGTCGGCGATCCGATCGGCATTCTGGCCGACGACGGATCGATCTACGCAGGCGAGGACCTGACAGCGACTGCAATCGGTTGCCTCGTCGACGAAGCTGCGGCCGGACTCGCGGAATCGCCGACGATCGTCGCGACGTATCCGACATCGTGGGCGCACTACTCGGTCGATGCACTGCGTGATGCATTGGAGCGCGCAGGTTTCTCCGACGTGACACCAGTGCCGGAAGCAACGGCAGCGGTCCGCTGGCTGGACAATGCTCGCGGACCGCTGGCCGACGGCGCTGTCGTCGTCTACGACCTCGGCGGAACGACGCTCGACATCAGCGTCGTCCGCACCGGCGAGTCAGCGGGAATTCTCGGCAAGCCGATCAGGTCCGACGACATCTCCGGCGTGCAGTTCGACCACCTGACGATGCAGCACGTTCTCGCGAGCATGGGTGCGGCCGCCGCGGAGATCGATCCGTTCGATCCCGCTACCGAGGAAGCGCTCGGCGCATTGCGCGCACGCTGTGCGCAGGCGAAGGTGTCGCTGTCGACCGACACCGATTCGACGGTTCACGTCGAGTTGCCCGGTCTGTCGCAGCAGGTCCGCCTGGTTCGCGACGAACTCGAAGACTTGCTCAGAACGCCTATCGCGACCTCGGTCGGGCTGGTTCGGGAAGCTGTTCGATCCGCAGGCCTCGATCTCACCGACATCAGCGCAGTGCTTCTCGTCGGCGGTGGTGCAGCAATACCCCTCGTTGCCGAACTCGTCTCGTCGGAACTCGGTTTGCCTGTCGTTGCGGGCCACCGACCGGAGCACACCAGTGCCATCGGTGCCGCGATGCTTGCCACCGACCTCGCCGCTGCGTCCACAGCTCTCGCCGAGCCTGTCGCGTCGGCAGCTGTTGCCATGCTGCCACGGGCGGAGTTTGCGGTGGCTCCGATCGCAGCACCGGTTTCGCCGCCGAAAGTACTTCCGGCGCCGCGTGTTCCCGTTACCAACGAACCTGCGAAGACCGGTATCTCCCGAGCGAAGAAGCTTGCCTTCGTCGCGGCGGGAGCCGTAGCGATCACACTCCTTGCCGCGGGCGGGCTGTCTCTCGGAACCGGAGGCGGCTCGGAGCCGCAGCGTTCCGACACGCAAACGAGCGCGCCGGCAGTGCCCGCGGGTGTCGTCGCGTCCAGTGCTCCCGCCCCGTCCAGCAATCCCGAAGCGGCCGCACCGAGCGACGGATCCGCGCCGACAACTCAGGCAGGCGCAGCAAATCCCTCGGCCAGGCCGAATACGGGCAACGGCCCCACGTCGCAGGCACCCGCGGGCGGAGTCGCGCCGGCGCCGGAAGCCGGCTCGAATCCCGATCCCGTCCAGCCGCAGCAACCCGCACCGAATCCCGAACCACAACCCCAACCGCAGCAGCCAGCGCCCCAACCGCAACCGCAGGTGCCGTCACCGGGTGGTGAAACGACCACAACGCCTGGCACTACCGGAGGAATTCCGGGTCTGCCCAATCTGCCGACCCTTCCCGGTGTCAAGGTTCCGATCCTGCAGGGCAACTAGTGGGCGAGTCGTTGCCGAAAAACGCTGTGCCGCAGACCAACGACGTCTCTGCGGCAACACGAGAAATCCTTCGCGAAGTCGACGGCGGCGGACAAATTCGGCTGATGCTGCGCGGACAATCGGGAACCGGAAAGTCAGCGATGCTGGCCGCGGTTCGCGACCGCCTCCGCGCACGCGGTCTGTCGGTTTCGGCCGAGCCGTCGGCAGCACTGGGCGGTGCAGCCCTCGTTGTCGACGATCTGCACTCGCTCCCGACCGCAGACGTTGTTGCCGTCCGCACGCTCCTCGATGATTCACCTGCCGCGGTCGTCGTGGTCGCGACCGAGCCACGCGCACACGACACCGAACTGCGAGCACTCGCAGCGACCTTCGCGCGGCGCGGTCGCGTCATCGACATGCGATCGCTCTCCACTGCGGACATCGTCGGCCTCGGACGTAGCAGTGCCGTCACGGTCACCCCTGAGCGGGCGGCTCGAATTCGCGACCTCACCAACGGCATTCACGGTGCGGTAGTCGCAGCGCTCGGCGGTGGATCGCCCGAGGACTCGGTTGTCGGCTGGGTGTGCGCGAACCTGCGCGACCGAGACATTCAGTTTCTGTCGACTCTTGCGATGACGGCGACCGGCATCGGCCTCGACGTCACCGAGGTATCGGATGTCAACGGTATCGACGAGTCGAATGCCCTCACGCTGATCGATCGCGTTCGGGCGTCAGCACTTGTGACCGACCCCGACCTGCTGCCGATCGCCGCGCAACCGCTGCGGACCCTGCTCGGGGACCATCGTTTTCTCGATGTGCAACAACGTGTCCTCACCGCAAGACTCGACCGCGGCGTACTGCGCATCCATACCGCGACCAAGCTCGCCGAGATCGGTCTGCGGGATGCACGCCTTGCCGAATATCTTTGCAACGCAGCAGAATCTGCCGATCCCGCCGTGGCGGCGCAGCTCTACTCGGCCGCTGTGCAAGCGGGAATCGATCCACGCAGCGTCGAGGTGAAGCGCTGCGAGGCGGCCGCACGCAGCGGCGACAGTCGGACGGCTGCGGACATAGCGGAATCGATCCTTGCCCGTGCGGACGACCCCGATTGCGCAAGCAGCACAGCCGAACTCGGTGCGGCGGTCCGCGTGCTCGCCGGTGTCTGGGCCGATCGGGGCACACTCGTCCGCAGTGCCGAACTCTACGAATGGCTCGGCACCGACCGCGTAGGCAACGACGGCGGCAGCGCTGCTGCTGTCATGCTAGCGGCCGGACGCCCAGAGGCAGCAGCAGCAATGGCGTCCGCGAGACCAGCAGGACCGCCGACCGACCTCACCGCCGGCATCACGATGGTCGGCGACGCTCTCGCACAATCGATGTCGGGCTCCGGCCAAGCTGCCGTGAACACCCTCGCTCGGTCGCTTTCGCTGTTCGACCGGGCGGAAGCTGTTGCGCTACTGCCGATATCGCCAGCCGCCGCAGCGGTCCAACTGAGCTTGCACTGCGGCGACCTGGCAAGGGCCGACGCGCTGCTCGATCGCGTCGACGAGAAGGTTCGGCCCGGCACCCGAATGTGGCACCAGCATCGCCTGCTCTCGGCATGGACAGCCATGCTCGGCGGCGACGAGGACCGGGCTCGATCCATCGTCGAAAGCCTCGCGGCAGACGATCTCGGCAACCGCGACCTACTGCTCGACCGTGCGATCCGAGTCGGCCTCGCGCGTCGCAGCGGCGATCATGGCGCGTTGGTTCGGGCGTGGGAGGCCTCGCATCGGGTCATCGACGAGATCACAGTCGACGTCTTCTCGCTCCTTGCTCTCGGGGAGCTGTGGCTTGCCGCCGTTCGGATCGGCGACGTCACCCGCGTCGTGCATCTGATCTCCGAGGCCGACGAATTGCTGAGGCGACTCGGCGAGCCTGCGGCCTGGTCCAACACCTTCCACTGGTACGGCGCACAGGCTGCTCTCCTCTCCGAAGACCCGCCCGCCCTCGTGCCCCATGCCCTCGCGCTGAAACGAGCAGCCGAGTCGGCCACGGCGCCCGATACCTATGCCGCCGCACTCGCTGCGGCAGGGTCGACGTGGTTGCGGGTGCTTCGTCAGGAAGCCCAACTCGACGACATCGAAAAGTCTGCGCGGATTCTCGGCTCGATCGGTCTGCCTTGGGACGGCGCCCGCTTGGCGAGCGAGGCTGCCTTGCGCGCCGCCGACACCGAAACAGCGACGGCCCTGCTGCAGGTCGCTCGATCGTTGCGGCAACCACCTCGACGTTCCGAACGCGGAGCGAGCACACCCCAACAACTTCCGACTGCAACGCCTCGCCAGGCGATCGTGACGAACGGCCCGCTGTCGGACCGAGAATGCGAGGTCGCGGACCTGTTGGTGCTCGGTCTCACATATCGCGAGGTCGGTTCACGGCTGTACATTTCCGCGAAGACAGTCGAGCATCATGTAGCGCGAATTCGACGGAGACTCGGTGCAGGTTCTCGCTCGGAGTTGCTGTCGATGCTGCGCGCGATGGGCCACGGCCGAGGTGATCGGGCGCAGCTTGTGTAACCGACCGGGTCCGAGTCACGACATAACATCGGACACGGACAGACGAGACACGGCAGCAAGACACAATCGAGGTAGGAAATGGCGACAGGGCTTGGCCTTCGGATAGGCACGTCCGAGAGCGTCGCGGCGATCGTGACCACGGACAACGACGCCGAACCCACCTACATCGTCCGCGAATCCGTCCTGCACATGACCGCCGACGGCGACACCCGACTCGGTGACACAGCACCCGCGGGCACAACCCACTCCGTATCGAACTTCTTGGCGCGAGTCGGCGATCCCAACGGCATCACCAGCGAGAACGGTGAGCGCTACCGCGCAGAGGACCTTGTCGCGACGGCGATGTTCTGCCTGATCAACATGGCATCACCGCAGCTGAGCGCGCCGACCGAGATCTTCGCCGCCTACCCCGCGCAGTGGACCGCCGAAGCTGTCGACGCCCTTCGCGACGCCCTCGACTATCTGGGCCTCAAGTCCGTTCATGTCATGTCGGAAGCCGAGACGGCCGTCGTCGCAGGCGAAGAACCCGCACACGGAGCCGCGCTGTCGGCGCTCGCTGCCGCATCGGGAGGGCCCGCAACGCAGCCGTCTCCCGTCGTCGCAGCGATCGACGACCCCGCAACCGAAGAGATGGCGATTGCTCCTCTCTCGACCGCTACCGGCACCGGACCGGTGGTGACCGCGCTCGCCTACTCAGCGCTTCCGCAGCCGCCGGAGCCGATCCCCGTCGTCGAGCCGACGGCCGCAGAAGCTGCCGCCGCACGGCGTCGCCGTCGTATGCCCGTCCTGGTCGCCGCGGGCTTTGCCGCGGTGCTGGCCGTCGGCACCGGAATCGGAGCCGTACTACTGCAGAACACGAGCGACACCGCCGTCCCCGTCATTCAGAACGCGGAGAGCAGCCCGACTACGACGAACGCGCCGATCGCGCCCGAGCAGATCGCATTCCCGCCCGCGTCGTCCGTTGCGCCCGCACCTGCTCCTGCGCCCGCAATCGCGCCGGTCGTCGAGGCAGCACCCCCACCGCCGGTCGCGCCGCCACCACCCCCGCCGCCGGTCGAGCCGCCGGTGACCGAACCTCCCGTGACCGAACCGCCTGTCACGGAGCCACCCGTGACCGTGCCGCCGACCACGGAACCGACGCCGACCCAACCGCCCGTCACCGAGCAGCCGAATGGGCGCAACCGGTACGGATTCCCGGAATTCGAGATCGAGCCCTATCTGCCGGACCTATTGCCGCAGGTGGAACGCCCCCGCTAAGCCACAGTGAGGGGAATCACGCAGTTGTGCCCTAAGGTGGGGCGCTGATACTGCTGGCGAAGGGATTTCATGCGTAAGTTGGTGGCGCTCCGCGCTTCCGTGGTCGGGTCCACGGCGATGCTGCTCCTCATTCCCTTCTCTTCCTCGAATTTCATCACTTCAGTTGCCGGCGCAGATCCGGCTCCGAGCGAAAGCCCGGCACAATTGGCGGTCGATCAGCTGCCTGGCGAGCTTGTCGAAGCGATCGGTCGCGACCTCAAGATCAGCCCAGCCGAGTATTTGAATCGTGCAGCCAAGGCACAGGAGTTGGGCACGTATGCCCGCGAATTCCGTGCCGAACGCCCCGAGTCGTTCGCCGGGGCCTGGATGGGTCAGGACGGACATCCGATCGTCGCGGTGACGTCCAACGAAGCAGCCCAGATCGCTGCGCGGGCCGGCTACCAGACGCGGATCGCGCCGATCTCGGCCGACGGTCTCGAACGCTCCCTCGCCGAGCTGAACCGCTGGATCTCCGCGATGCCCCGCGAGGCCGCGACGTCGGTGAACTCGATCGCAATCGACGTGCTCAACAGCCAACTCGTCGTCGACATCGCCAACAGCCCAGCGGGACACATGCTCAATCTCCCGACGTTGCTCGCCAACGTCAAGGTGATCCTGTCCCCCGGTGGCGGCGGTGCGAACGAGCGGACACCGATGGGCGGCGACACCTACGTCACCGCGAGGCAGGCGCTGAAGGACACTCCGATGGCAGAAATCGGAGTCTGCTCGTTCGGGTTCAACGCGAGTGACGCTGCAGGACGCGCAATCAATGTCACTGCGGGACACTGCGATCCGAACGCACAGGGTGGCGGCGTCAACGCACCGGTCTTCGTTCCAGATCCGCGCGACCTCGACAAGAGCCCCGAGGCGGGCATGTTCACGCACTCCACCCTCGGCGATCCCGCCACCGGCCTCGACTACGCGCTGATCGAGCTGAACAGCCGCGCAGTCCGCAACGGTCTGGATCGGCCGACGGTCCGTGGCGCAGGCGGAACGACGTTGACGATCACCGGTACGGCTGCTCCCGTCGTCGGCGCTCCGGTCTGCAAATCGGGTCAGACGTCGACGTTCACCTGCGGCGTCGTAGCGGCGGATCGCGTCGAAACGCAGCTGTTCACCGAAGACGGAACGAGCCGCCTCGTTCGCGGATTCGCAAGCACCGCATGCACTCTCGCTGGTGACAGCGGTGGCGCCATCGTCACGGGCACCCTTGCACTCGGTATCACGAGCGGATCCAACGCAAGCACGGCGCCGAACTGCGTCGAGGCCAACCTGGTGTTGGGACCCGACGGCGGCACCGCGAGCCTCGGAATCCCGATCCGCGAGATCATCGCAAATGCCAATTCGACCGGTTCCGCGTCCGGACTCGTGATTCGGACCAGCCAAAGTCCCGCCTAGGCGGCTCCCAGCTTTCACTCGATCGATATGTCCCGGTCGCGCGGACAACTGTGATTCGCGCTACCGAGGCCATATAGTCACTGGGACAATTCGTCCGGGCAGCATCGGTTGCCCGCAGCAGAGAGGCCCCCATGCGACTTACGACCGCACGCCGGGCAGCAGTGTTCGGCTCGGCCGCACTGCTGCTACTCGGACCGACAGTCGCGATTGCTCAGGCCGATCCGGCCCCCGCGCCGGCTCCGCTTCCGGTCGAGCTGTCCGACGCAATCGCACGTGACTTGAAACTCACCGCCGACGAATATCTGCAGCGCGCCGACCTCGCGCAGCAACTCGCAGGCTTCGCCGCAACCGCGCGTACCCAGTTTCCCGCGGCCTTCGCCGGTTCGTGGCTGAACGAAGCAGGGCAGGCCGTCGTCGCACTCGCCGATGCTCCCGATCTCGAGGCCGCGCGGACCGCTGCCGAAAGCGCCGGATTCGTCGTCAAACCAGTTGCGAAGAGCGAGTCGAGCCTCAATGCCGAGAAGCAGTCGTTCGACGCGTGGCTGGCCACTCAGCCGGTCCAAATCGCGAGCCTGGTGCGCGCGGTCGCGATCGATATCGTCAACAACGCTCTCGCGGTCCGCATCGACGCCACCGCAGGCGGCCTGACTCTGCCCGGCTTCCTCGACGCGGTGCGAGTAGTACTCATGCCGCCCGTTCAAGGCGCTGAGCCGGTTGTGCCCGCTGCCGACCCCATCGCGGGCGAATTGGCTCCGAACGCACTCCAAGGCGGCGATCCCTACGCCTCGATCAGTACCGAATCGTCGCTGCGTTGCTCGTTGGGCTTCAACGGGTCCGACAGTGCGGGCAACGTCGTCAACGTTTCGGCCGGCCACTGCGATCCGAACCTTGCAGCAGCAGGCACCCCCGACGCGTCTGCAGTGCACGAGCTGAGGGCCCTCGACGTGCTCGGTCCGCAGATCGGCACGTTCCAGAAGACCAGCCTCGACAATCACGACTACTCGATCATTCGGATCGCCGACGACGCGAAGTCGCGCTTCGACAACAACGCCGTTCGGGTACCCGGTCGGGCGCCCCTGACGATCACCGGCATCGCCGAACCCGTTGTCGGCGCGCCCGTCTGCAAAGCCGGTGCACGCACGGGCTTCAGTTGCGGCGTCGTCAATGCCGTCGCACAGTCCGTTGCAGTCGGCGACCGCAACTTGAACGACAGCTTCTCGGCGAACATCTGCGCGCTGCCGGGCGACAGCGGCGGCGCCGTCGTCACCGGAACGTTGGCACTCGGCATTTCGAGTGCATCGACCGTCGCCGAATATCCGTTCTGCGAGATCCCCAACCTGATCGGACCGTTCATCGGAAACGAGCCGCAACTGTTCTCGACTCCCGTGAGCGTCGTGCTCGCTGAGAACCCCGGTTTGACGATCCGGACCTCGTAACACCCCTGACGTACCAAAAACCCGCTCCTGGATCACAGGGGCGGGTTTTTGCATGGCCGGGGAGCGAGGGCGTCGGGACGCCGGCACGAGCTGTCAACAAGCTCGGATCGAGTTAGATGATGCGTCAGGGTGCGGCAATTTGGGTCAGGGTGCACACAACTGGACGCACACCGACCCGATTGGCTGCACGCTATTGGAGGTTTGCGAACCGAGCACCGCCCCTTGAACGCAAAAGAACCCGCCACATGAGTGACGGGTTCTTTGCGTTCGGGCTGCTGAATGCTGAGTGTTAGTTCGGTGGTGCGGTCGGCAACGCGTAGTTCCACTTCGTGGTGCCGGGAGGAGCGATAAGCGTGTTGACGAGATCGATGGCTGCAATTCCAAGTGCCGGACCGCCAACCGCGATCGTGCCGAGGATGCCGCCGATGGCCGCGCCGCCGGTAATCAGAGGAATCGCGGTGACGACACACGCCAACAGCACTGCGCAGGTACCTGCAGCAGCCGCAGCACCGATGAGGCCGCCAACAACTGCTCCAACCGCGGTGCCGACAAATCCGCCGATCGCTGTGGCGATGCCGAACTGCGTTGCGAAGGTTTCCATCGCGCGCTGGTTCTCAAGCGGCGAGGCGACCGGAGTTACCGCAACCGGACGACCCTTCGAAGCGTCGACAACAGGCGTCAGCTTCAGCGTCGTGTTGTCGTTCTCCAAGACCGGCGTCATCGGGTAGTTGACGTTGTTCAGGTTGAACGACGCCGGCAGAGTAACGACGGTCTTGCCGGACCCGTCCCTGACATCGATCGACGTTCCGTCTGAGGTGACGGCGAAGATGCCCCCCGTGAGAGTGGTGACAACTGTCTTGTCAGCCAGCTTCGACTCGTACTGAATGGTGTTCGGAGCTGGCTCCGACGCGGGGTCGGCATACGACGTCCCCGAGGCAAGGCCCAATGCGGCAATGACGAACACCGCTGTCCCGGCGATCTTGCGCAGCTTCATGAAATTCCTACTCTCTAACTTCGGTATCCGCTGGGTCCAACCTCAAGCACTAGAGACCTCTTGATCTCGTGCCCCAATAGGATTCTTAGCCCACCCCAAGCTTCAAGTGAGGGAGGACACAGCGGACAGGTCGATGAGAGCGTAGCCGAACCGTGACCGAATCGCTATCTCGGCAACAGTTTCCATTTTCGACTAAGCCTGACCTTTGCTGAACCTGCGTTTTCGCACCGCATAGCGTGTATTTCGATCGAACATGGAAATTGCTCTTCGGCGCGTCGTGCTTCAAACCGCGACTGTACGAATAACGGCAGGGTAGTTGGTTATCGCGAGGTAAACCTCGCAAGTTACCGGCGAGTAACATACGGTTGTACGATGATCGGCAGAACCAGGGTGTTGCGAAGCAGCACCGAGAGAAAGGTCGCGACATGAATGCCCTCACGATCACGTTGGGCACGACTGGTGCTTTGCTCAGTCTTTTGTGCTGGGCGTCCTTCCTGAGCGGTGCCTGGACGCAGTTCCACACGATCACGATCGGGCAACCCGCTCCTGACCGCTGGCGGCCGTTCATCCCTCGCTTCAAAACGATGGTGATCGAGTTCCTCGCACACACCCGAATGGTCAAGTTCCGTACCGTCGGCTGGGCCCACTGGCTGGTGATGATCGGCTTCATGGCCGGCGCGGTCTTCTGGTTCGAGGCCTACGGCCAGACGTTCAATCCGGCGTTCCACTGGCCGATCGTCGGCGACTGGGCGATCTACCACCTGATGGACGAGATCCTCGGCATCGGCACCGTCGTCGGCATCCTGACGTTGATCACCATCCGTCAGTTGAATCACCCGCGGCTGCCCGAGAGGCTCTCACGTTTCAGCGGATCCAAGTTCGGCGCCGCCTACTTCGTCGAGTGGGTCGTGCTCATCGAGGGTCTCGGCATGATCTTCGTGAAGGCCGGCAAGATCGCCACCTACGGCCACTCGAATCCCTGGACCGATTTCTTCACCCTCAACGTCGCAAGACTGCTTCCCGAGAGCGTCGAGATGGTGTCGGTCTTCGCGTTCATCAAACTGATGTCCGGCATGGTCTGGCTCTACATGGTCGGCCGCAACATCACATGGGGCGTTGCCTGGCACCGCTTCTCCGCATTCCCCAACATCTACTTCAAGCGTGAAGCCGACGGCGGCGTCGCACTCGGTGCCGCAAAACCGATGATGTCCGGCGGCAAGATCCTGAACATGGAGGATGCCGACCCCGACGTCGACGCGTTCGGTGCGGGCAAGGTCGAAGACTTCAGCTGGAAAGGCTGGCTCGACTTCACCACGTGTACCGAATGTGGTCGCTGCCAGTCGCAGTGTCCTGCCTGGAACACCGGTAAGCCGCTGAGTCCGAAGCTGCTGATCATGTCGCTGCGCGACCACGGCTATGCCAAGGCTCCTTATCTCTTGGCCGGTGGCCGTAAGGACATGGGTGGCGACGAGGTCGGTCTCGTCGACAGCGACGGCAAGCCCAACGAGACAGCACTGGACAAAATCCCAGAGGCTGCGCGCGCAGAGGCCGATCGCCCGCTCGTCGGCGCAGAAGACGTCCTCGGCATCATCGACCCCGAGGTGCTGTGGAGCTGCACCACCTGCGGCGCGTGCGTAGAGCAGTGCCCGGTCGACATCGAGCATGTCGACCACATCATCGACATGCGTCGCTACCAGGTGCTCATCGAATCGGAGTTCCCGTCCGAGCTCGCCGGTCTGTTCAAGAATCTCGAGAACAAGGGCAATCCCTGGGGTCAGAACTCCAAGGACCGGCTCAACTGGATCAACGAGATGGACTTCGACATTCCGGTCTACGGCCAGGATGCGGACAGTTTCCAAGACTTCGAATACCTGTTCTGGGTCGGTTGTGCGGGCGCGTACGAAGACCGCGCGAAGAAGACCACCAAAGCCGTAGCCGAATTGCTTGCGACCGCGGGCGTCAAATTTATGGTGCTCGGCGCAGAAGAAACCTGCACCGGCGACTCCGCACGCCGCGCGGGCAACGAATTCCTGTTCCAGCAACTCGCATCGCAGAACGTCGAATTGCTCAACACCGTGTTCGAAGGCATCGATGCGCACAAGCGCAAGATCGTCGTCACCTGCGCGCACTGCTTCAACGCGCTCGGCAACGAATACCCGGAGGTCGGCGGCGCGTACGAGGTCGTGCACCACACGCAACTGCTGAACAGACTCGTCCGGGCCAAGAAGCTAATTCCCGTCTCCCCCGTCGGCGACGACGTCACCTACCACGACCCCTGCTACCTGGGCCGACACAACAAGGTCTACGACGCACCGCGCGAACTGATGGCTGCGGCCGGCTCGAATCTGCGCGAAATGCCACGGCACGGCGAACGGTCGATGTGCTGTGGCGCGGGCGGTGCTCGCATGTGGATGGAAGAGAAGATCGGCAAGCGGATCAACGTCGACCGCGTCGACGAGGCCCTCAGCACCGCACCGTCCAAGATTGCGACGGGTTGCCCGTTCTGCCGCGTGATGTTGACGGACGGCGTCACAGCCAGGCAGGAAGAGGGCAAGGGTGTCGGCGTCGAGGTCGTCGACGTTGCGCAGCT
Organism: Antrihabitans spumae; assembly: GCF_043944905.1. Lineage (NCBI taxonomy): Bacteria > Bacillati > Actinomycetota > Actinomycetes > Mycobacteriales > Nocardiaceae > Antrihabitans > Antrihabitans spumae. Next base: position 24,045 of record NZ_JBIMSN010000061.1, on the reverse strand, counting down.
GATGCTCGGCTCGATCAAGCGACTCGACGCTGCCGAACTCGGCGAGAACATCAAGGTCGTGCCGCGGGAGAAGGTCGCCGCTGCCGGTGGTCCGAAAGCCGCAGAGGCGACAGCCGCGGTCAAGGAAGCCGAGCGCGTCGAAGAGGTCGAGGAGGCGGTCGCCGCACCGACCCCGATCACCTCGGCACCGGCAAAGGGCCTCGCGATGAAGGGGCTCGCCAAAGCACCAGGCGCGAAAGCACCGGGAGCAAAGGCACCCGGAAAGCCCGCCGCCGCAGCGGAACCGGCCGACAGCGACAGCACCGAGGCGCCGAAGCCGAAGGGCCTCGCGATGAAGGGGCTTGCCAAGGCGCCGGGCGCGAAAGCACCGGGAGCGAAGGCGCCGGGCAAGCCCGCGGCAGCGGCACCGGAGGCACCAGCCGAAGCCGAGGCCGCGGCCGAAGCTCCAAAGCCGAAGGGTCTCGGACTCGCCACTGGCGCAAAGGCTCCCGGCAAGGGTCTGCAGATGAAGGGCGCAGCCAAGGCACCCGGTGCGAAGGCTCCGGCTGCTACTCCTGCTGCACCCGAGCCTGAGGCAAGCGCTGCACCCGCCGCCGCCCCAACGGCAGCAGCGGAAGCGCCTGCAGCCGAGTCGATGCCGACCGTCAAGCCGAAGGGTCTGGCCGTCAAGTCCGGTTTCAAGAAGCCGGGCGCGAAAGCTGCCGCACCGACTCCTGCTGCCGAGGCACCAGCGGCAGAGCCCGAACCCGCTGCAGCAGTGACCGAATCGGCTCCGGCCGCAGCCGCACCGGCCGAAGCTGCACCGGCAGCACCTGCACCGACTCAGACTGAAGCCGCAGCACCCGCGGCCGAGTCGATGCCGACTGTCAAGCCGAAGGGTCTGGCCGTCAAGTCGGGCTTCAAGAAGCCGGGCGCCAGAGCAGCCGCACCGGCTGCCACACCTGCGCCCGAACCTGAAGCTGTCGCCGAGGAAAAGGCACCGGCAGCGCCCGAACCTGTTGCGGCCGAGCCGGAACCGGCAGCGGTCGAAGCCTCGGCTCCGGCTCCGGCTACCGAGACCGGGACCGAGACAACGAGCGAGACCGAGACCGCAAAGCCCTCCAACGGCAACTCTGCGCCACCTCCGGCAGCCAAGCCGGGTGGCCTCGGATTCCGTGCGGGCGCAAAGGCACCCGGCCGCAAGAGCTGATGCAGGTTGTGCGCGGTTGAGGGGTCTACCGACCCTTCAATCGCGCACAGGTGTCTATACCTCCGGTGGCACCCACAGCTTCAGCGGCGGTATTCCTGGCGTCTCGAAACCGAGGACCTGGCCATAGAACGACAACTCCGCCTCACGTGAACTGATCTGGTTGGCCAACTTTCGCAGGCCGTGCGCCTCGCCGGGATAGGCGAGATAGGCGTGCGGAATCCCTTTGCGCACCATCGCATCACGGAAGCGTTCGGCCTGCGATGGCGGAACGATCGGGTCGGACAGCCCCTGCAGCAACAGCACCGGGCAACTCAGCTTGTGGACGTTGTTGACGGGCGCGCGGGTGCGGTAGAGCTCGGCGGCTTCCGGTAAAGGGCCGATCAGTCCGTCGAGGTAACGAGACTCGAAGTCGTGGGTCTCGGCGGCGAACCGCTCCAACTCTGCGACACCGTAATACGAAGCGCCACAGGCGAAAACATCGCTGCCCGTCAACGCCGACAACACCGTCCAGCCGCCTGCCGACCCGCCCTCGATCGCCAACCGAGCAGGGTCTGCGAGACCCGCGTCGACAAGACCGCGGACCGCGGCGATCGTGTCCTCGACATCGACGACACCCCATTGCCCGCGCAGCCGATTGCGGTACTCGCGACCGTAGCCCGTCGAGCCGCCGTAGTTCACGTCGACTATTCCGATGCCGCGGCTGGTGAAGTACGCGTACACGAGGTTGATCGCCGGGACGACGTGGGCGGTCGGGCCACCGTGCACAAACGCGACGTACGGCGGCAACTCACCATCGGGTCCGGCGTAGTCGGGGTTGGTGGGCGGATAGACGACCGTATGGACGTCACGATTCGGTCCGCTGAACGTAATCTGCTGGGCCGCCGGAAGATACGCCGTATCGGGGAGCTGCTCTGCCGACATGCGGACGTCGCTCAGCTCGCGAGTTGTGAGGTCCAGAATGCGTAACCCGGTCGGTGTTCGCGCTCCGCCGCAGCGCAGTAGCGCCTTGTCGCCCACCGTGTCGACCAGTTCGAGAACCGAGATGTCACCGAGGTCGAGGGTGTCGGACTCCCCTGTGTCGACATCGCGGACGGACAGCGTGTCGGTGCCGAAAGTATCTACTGTCAAACACTTTCCGTTGTCGAGAAGGCTGTACCAATGAGCGCCGAGCCGCCAGAGGGGGCCACCGGTGTCGCGCTCGACGGTCGCTACTGAGGTAGCCGGGCCCCCGAAAGCGTTGCTGCGATGGAGATTCCAGAATCCGGTACGGTCACTGAGGAAGTACAGTTCGTCGTCCGACACCCATTCCGGCTGCAGGATCGACTCCTCGACACCTCCGGCCACCGTGCGCCAATCGGTGCAACGACCGTCCGCGTCGAGCGTTCCACAGCGTAATTCTGTTCCATCCCATGGCATTTGCGGATGGTCCCAGGCGATCCACGCAATCCGCGATCCGTTCGGCGACAATCGTGGAAAGGCGATGAAGTCGGATCCACCCACCACCGCCGTAATTCTGCTCGGATCGGCGCGACCCGAACCGTCGAGTGGAACAACACAGATGTCGCGCACGATGCGCTTGCCGTGTGTTTCGCGGACACACCACAGCTTGTCACCATGTACGTGCAAGTCGCCGCAGCGGATCCCGCTCGCAACGTCGGGTCGCGGTGTCAGCGGCCGCGGCGATCTGGACGACCCGAGCGGACCGCCCAATGCGTACACCCGTTGATCACTGAACTCGACGAACACGACGGTGCCGTCCGCTGCCACCGTCCAGGCGCCACCGCCGTACTCGTGCACCCGGGTGCGTGCGTTCCATGGCGCAGGCAAGACGTCGGTGGGGTCTTCGGCTGGTCCGGTGCGTATCGCTGACCGTCCGCCCTCCGCGGGACGCATTTCCGACCAGTACACGCCGTCCCCGACAAAGCGTCCCGATTCCACTGGATGACCGCCTGCCGCAACGTCGGCAGCGGTGATGGGCGAGGGCCAAGAGCCGTACGGGACTGTACGAACCATCCGCACAGCCTAGGCGCGAACTCGGCGAGGATTCAGAGCGGATACGCGTGCGAAACGTGAATTTTCCAGCGACCGTCATCCTGACGTCGGAATACGTCCAAACCGTTTTCTTCGACCGTCTCGAGCACGGCCCCTGCGGTGTCGGCCACGGTGAGGGTCCAGATCAACTGCACCGTCGCAAGGTCTCCGTCGACAAGTACTTCGCGGATGTCCGGCGGTCCGTAGGTGAAGACCCGCTCCTGATTCCCGAGGACACCTTGCATCTGTGTGCAGAACGCGTCGTAGTCGCGGTCGGCGCTGTCGGGATAGATGACGCTTACGTCCGGAGCGAACAGATCACAGACGGCGGCCACATCCCTAGCATTGAAGGCCTCCGGCCACGCGTTCAACGCCTCGGTTATCGCAGCGACGTCCGCGTCGACAGATGGTTCGGAATCGCCGGAGTCCGAGTTCCCGCAACCGGTCAGCAGCAATACAGCGACCGCGCCGATCGCGGGCAACCAACGGATCATGCGGGTAGCCACGCGCCGTGCAGACCGGACGGGACGCGAATAGGCAAGCGCACCTTCGCAAGCGAGCCCGAACTCGGATCCGATGCGGGCAAGATGTAGAACCAGGACGACAGGTCCGTCTTATCGGTGCCGATAGTGCCCCAGTAGTTTGCTTCGGCACCAGGCATGAAGATCGGTTCGCCGATGGCGATGGCGTCTCCCGGACTCCACTGTGTCTCCGCGCTTCTCGTCATGTCGAAGAAGTAGACGGCATTCATCGCGCCGTCGCGGACGCCGGTCTTGCCGAGGGTTGCGATGGTGCCGTGGTCCTCGGTGAGGAGGCGGTCGTCGACTCGCGGAAACTCGACATCGCGATCGGACACGACGGTCCGCGTCACGTGGCCGGTTTCGGGGTCGATCACCGCACGGACCAAACCGCCGTCGCAGGGGGTGCCGGTATCGGCGAAGCCGCTGGGATAGGACCACTGTGCGTAGTCGATGCAGACCTTCCCATCGGGTAGGTCGAACCCGTTTGCGAAGTGCCACACCCAGAATGCGTCGTCGCTTGCCCATCGCACCGCGCCGCCGTCACGCGGGATAAGTGCGATCCGCGTGCCGAGCTGCGGTCGCCAATCGAGCACCGAACCACCGGTCATCGCCGCCGCTATGTCGAACACCAAGGGGCACAACAGAAGCACGATGTATCGCTTGGTAAGCGTCATGTCGTGAATCATCAAGGACTTGTCGACGCCGTCGACCGGTGTCGGCGGCCGCAGCGCCGTGCCATCGGGCCCGACGACCGACCAGGTCAGGTAGGGGGCCTCGAACATGTAGTTGAACAACACCATTTCGCCGGTGTCCGGATCGATCTTCGGATGCGCCGTACTACCTACTGCCATTGCCCCGTCACAACTTTCGCGGCCGAGCGTGGCGAGCGTCGTCGGGTCGAGTCCGTACGGCTGATCCGTCTCGGCCATCGCGAGCAGCCTGCCGCCGTGGCGGACGACGTTGATGTCCGGTAGATCCTTCGAGGTCCACGCCAGCTCGCCCGCCTCGTCGGGACCAGGTCGATAGAGGTCGGTCACACCCGCCCAGATGGCGTGGCCGGCTTTCTCTTCCTGGATCATCTGCCTGGTCCGGACGAACCGATTGGTGTAGCGCGCTGTGCCGTCGACCAGCTCGATGCGGTGGATCATGCCGTCACCGTCGAGCGGATAGACATACGAACCGATCGGATCGAAACGTGGATTCGGTCCGTTGCGGAGGTAGGCGCCGTGCAGATCCTTCGGAATCTCTCCGACGACGTCGAGTCCTCGCACGTCCACCTCCTCGCGCTGCGGGGCGAAGATGCCGCTGAGATGTGCGTGGTGCACCATGTCGACGGGCGCGGGACGGGGAATGCGAGTGGACTCGGTAGTACTCACGGTGCACCTGCCAGAACTGGGCTCGGGCGCAGATTCTCCGTACCCGGGCTGGGGTGAATGGGCCGACCGATACAGGACGATAGTCCTTTGTAGCCCTATCGAACTAAAATAAGTGGACAACCAATGGCACGATAGGTCGCGTGAGCACACCTAGCCATCACCATCATCATCCGCCGCGAGTTCTCGAGCAGTCGACCAAGCTGCAGAACGTCGTGTACGAGATTCGTGGTCCTGTGCACGCTCACGCAGCACGTTTGGAGGCGGAAGGGCACCGCATCCTCAAACTCAACATCGGCAACCCGGCGCCGTTCGGTTTCGATGCGCCGGACGTGATCATGCGCGACATCATCGCCGCACTCCCCTACGCCCAGGGCTACTCGGAGTCGAAGGGCATTCTCTCGGCCCGTCGTTCCATCGTCACTCGTTGCGAACTGGTCCCCGGTTTCCCTGAGATCGACGTCGACTCCGTCTATCTCGGTAACGGGGTGTCGGAACTGATCACGATCACCATGCAGGCGTTGCTGGACAACGGCGACGAGATTCTCATTCCGGCGCCGGATTATCCGCTCTGGACCGCGATGACGGCCCTCGCTGGTGGCACGCCCGTCCACTACCTCTGCGACGAGACCAACGGCTGGCAGCCGGACATCGCCGATCTCGAATCGAAGATCACGCCGAAAACCAAGGCGCTGCTGGTGATCAACCCGAACAACCCGACCGGTGCGGTCTATTCGGCCGAGGTCCTCACTCAACTCGTCGACATCGCTCGACGGCACCAGTTGCTGCTCTTGGCCGATGAGATCTACGACAAGATCCTCTACGACGATTCCAAGCACATCTCGCTTGCAACCCTCGCGCCGGATCTGCTCTGCCTGACCTACAACGGGTTGTCGAAGGCGTACCGCGTCGCCGGTTACCGCTCGGGTTGGTTGGCGATCACCGGACCGAAGGACCATGCTGCCGGCTTCCTGGAGGGCATCGACCTGTTGGCGTCGTCGCGGCTGTGCCCGAATGTGCCTGCCCAGCATGCGATCCAGGTCGCCCTCGGTGGCCACCAGAGCATCGAGGACCTGATTCTTCCTGGCGGTCGCCTGCTCGAGCAGCGTGATGTCGCGTGGGAGAAGCTCAACTCGATTCCCGGTGTCTCATGCGTGAAGCCGAAGGGCGCGCTGTATGCCTTCCCCAGACTCGACCCCGAGGTGCACGAGATCCACAACGACGAGAAGCTTGTCCAGGATCTGCTGCTGCAGGAAAAGATCTTGGTGGTCCAGGGCACCGGTTTCAACTGGCCTGCCCACGATCACCTGCGAATCGTCACGCTGCCGTGGGCTCGCGACCTCGCTGTGGCCATCGAGCGTTTCGGCAACTTTTTGGCGAGTTACTCGCAGTGAACGGCGTCGAAAACGGACTGGACGAGCTGTTTGCGAGATGTAAACCCGGAAACACGCTCGGACTCGCCGCGTAATCAAACCCACGCAGCAAAACCTGTCGTCGATCCTGTACATTGGAGCACGGCACCATGGGTGCCGGTTTTAGCCGCCCACCCCCCCCTGGGCCGCTGGAACCGGGTGGCGGGGACATCCCCCCTGCTCTCCGCCACCCCCTAAACGTTCGCTCCACGACACCACCGCCAAGGCTCAGCCTGGCGGTGGTTTTCGTTCACTACGCTTGCACGGTGCATGCAGACATACGAGCCGAGTTCCGTCGATGAGCGGGCACGGTCACAGTCACGACAGCGGACCGCTGGCAATCGGCGACACTGCCAAGAAGATCGTCATCGGCCTGCTGATCGCGATCGGAATCGCCGTCGTACTCGGCGCTGTCGTCCTCTGGCCGAGCAAGCAGAACGTCGACATACCGCTCCCCTTCCAGACCGCCGGGGGCACGGCGTTCGAAACCGAGGCCGGCACCGTCACCGAACAGAAGATCGGTCCGTGCGGCAGCGCCTCGATGGGCCAGGTCTTTGCCGGCGATCCGGCCCCCGCTGCGGACTCGCCGCTGAAATGTCGGCTCACGGTCGTCAGCATCGACTCCGGACCGAACTCCGGAACCAATACCCTCCTCGAGGTTCAGGGCGACCCGAACCGCATGGACGCGTTCGTCCTCGGACCCGGACAGCCCGACCTCAGCGTCGGCGACAAGATCCGGCTAGTCCGAAGCATCGACCCACTGTCGGGCTCGGTGATGTACGGGTTCAACGACTTTGCACGAGGGTTCCCGCTGACCATCATCGCGTTGGTCTTCGTGATCGTTGTCGTTGCGGTCGCTCGCTGGCGTGGCTTACGGGCCGTCATCGGACTGATGTTCGCGTTCGCCGTGCTCGTGATCTTCCTGCTCCCAGCGCTGCTGGACGGCAAACCCGCCATACCCGTCGCTCTCGTCGCGGGAGCGCTGATTCTCTACGCGGTCCTCTACTTGGCGCACGGGCTCAATCTGCGGACCAGTTCCGCGTTGCTCGGAACGTTGGCGTCGATGGTCCTCGCGGCGGTGCTCTCCTATCTCGCCATCGAGGTCACCCAGTTGACCGGACTGTCCGAGGAGCAGAACACCAACGTCCAGGTGTATCTGCAACACGTCAGCATCACGGGACTTCTGCTCGCGGGCTTCATCATCGGGTCGCTCGGTGTGCTCAACGACGTGACGATCACGCAGGCGTCCGCGGTGTTCGAATTGGCTGCGCTCGACGAGGGTGCGTCGCGTCGGGACATCTTCACCTCGGCGATGCGGGTCGGCCGCGATCACATCGCCAGCACCGTCTACACCCTTGTGCTCGCCTACGCGGGCGGTGCGTTGCCGCTGCTGCTGTTGTTCAGCGTGGCGGGTCGCTCGATCCAGGACGTGCTCACCGGTGATGCCGTTGCGATCGAAATCGCACGGTCGGCGGTCGGTGGCGTCGCGTTGTCGTTGTCAGTTCCGCTCACAACGGGCATCGCTGTGCTGCTGGCGCGGCCACTGGCCAGAAGGTCGGGTCCGGCGATGGCTGGAACAGCATCGATTCCGAAGACGACAATCCTGAAGTCCAAGCCGGGGTCGGGTCGACATTCGAAGTAGGCGGCTACGCCGCTCGTGCGTCCTTTAGGAGGGCCCGACCACCGAAAGGACTCACGAGCCGCGGAGCGGCCTACGGAATCGGGAACGGCAGTGGCGGTATCTGCGGCATCTGGAACGGCGGTGGCGGCGGCAACGTCGGAATCAGGATCGGCGGCAACCCCGGAATCTCGATCGACGGCGGTGGCGGCGGTGGAGGTGGCGGCGGTGGGCCTTCCTCCTGCTGGAACACCGGTGGTGCTTCGACGGTCGTCGTTGTCGTCGGCGGAAGGGTCGTAGCGATCGGCGCGACCGCGTTGGACGGCTCGAGTGTGGTGGTGCGAGGAGGTGTCGTCGGTAACGTCGTCGTCGGACCGCCGTCGTTGGATCCTGGTTCGAGCATCTGACTGCCGTAGCCGAGCGCAAGGCCGATCGCTGCGATGACCGCCAACGAGCTCGCGGCCAGGCCTGCGCCGCTGATCTCGCGCTTGCGACCCGGCTTGGCTGGCGCAGTGAGCCACACCGGCGCAGTGGGAACATCGTCGCGTCGGCCCGCGACCGGCCGTGCCAACAACGCTGCGCCGCGTGCCGATACGGATTCCGGCGACTCGGGCACGATGACGGGCACGTGCAACCAGCGGTGCAGAACCTCACGAACCAGTGGAATTCGAGCACCGCCGCCGATGACGACGATCGCCTGCACGTGCCGATCCGACCGCATGATGACGTCGCGCGTCATGCGGGCCGACGATTCGACGGCGAGCGTGACGAGAGCTTCGAAATTGTCACGTGTCAGCAGGACGAGGCCGCCATTGGACGGAATTGCAACCGCAGTGCTTTCGGAGAGTTGCTCCTTCGCGTCCCTGCACAGGACATCGAGGGCGGCGAACTCGACGGGCGATTGCGGCGCGTCCGTTCGACCCGATGCGATCTGCTGCTCGCGGATCAAAGAATCGAAGTAGTCGCCGCTGATTTCGCTTGTTCGCTCCGCGTACCGGACGTCCGCGCGATCGGTGTCGACGATCGTGATCGAGAGTCCCGAGCTACCGAGGTCGTACACCGCGACGGTCGAAAAACCCTGAATGTCGCCGGTCGAACGAAGGAACTCCAGCGACGCCGCGATCTCGGGCACCAGCTGATAGTTGCCGAGCCGTTGCCTCGCCATGGCCGCACGCAAGCCTTTGGCCTGCTGCTCGCTGCGGTAAGCGATGCCCGTTGCGTCGATCGGACCACCTGATTCGAGCGCGACGCCGATGGATTCTGCAGTCAGTTCTTCCGCACGCAGCCGACCGACATCGACGGCTTGCATAGCAAAGCCGTCGTAGCGACCTGTCCCGACCGAGGGGTCGGAAACGGGTCGTGCCATACGAATGGCACCCGCCCCCACCGAAACCCCTAGAACCGAGCTCATGAATCGCCTTTTCTGGTCCGCGAACGCTTGACGGTCGAGCCCCCGATTGCCGACCAACCCTCTGATCATCCTAGCCGGAGTCGGCTAGCTAGATAACGTTGCGATCTCGCTATGGTCTTGCTCACGGATCGAGCAAGCGTTTCGCGAAGTGTAGACGGAGGCAGGGTACTTACCAAGCGCTAATTTTCAGGGCCGACCTAGGCCGCGGTAGGTCCAACCCGCCGATCGCCACACTTCGGGACGAAGGCAATTACGTCCATCGATGATCGATTTTCCCCTGACGACCGGCTCGAGGTCCGCCGGGCGAAGTGCGACGAATTCCGCCCACTCCGTCAATACAAGGACGACGTCTGCTCGATCACACGCTTCTTCGACCGACGTCGCATAGTTGAGGGTCGGAAAAACGCGTCGAGAATTCTCCAGCGCCTTCGGATCGAAGACACTCACGACCGCGCCGTGCAACTGGATCATGCCCGCGACATTGAGCGCAGGTGAGTCGCGAACGTCGTCGGAGTCCGGCTTGAACGCTGCCCCGAGAACCGCGACGTTCGCACCGAGCAGCGATCCACCGACCGCAGCCGTCGCCAACTCGACCATCTTGGTCCGCCTGCGCATATTGATGTTGTCGACCTCGCGCAGGAACGTCAGCGCGTGGTCGGCGCCGAGTTCGCCCGCCCGCGCCATAAACGCCCTGATGTCCTTGGGCAGGCAGCCGCCGCCGAACCCGAGGCCGGCGTTGAGGAACCTGCGCCCGATCCTCGCGTCGTAGCCGAGTGCGTCGGCCAACTGCGTCACGTCGGCGCCGGTGGCCTCGCACACCTCGGACACTGCGTTGATAAATGAGATCTTCGTCGCAAGGAAGGCATTCGCGGAGACCTTGACCAGTTCGGCCGTCGCGAGGTCGGTCAGAAGGAACGGCACCTCGTTGTCGATGAGGTCTGCGTACAACTCGCGCAGCAGCGCCTCCGCCCGTCCGGGACGGTTCGGGTCGATCCCGACTACGAGCCGGTCCGGCCGCAGGGTGTCCTCGACAGCGAAACCTTCACGAAGAAATTCTGGGTTCCACACGACCTCGACATCTGTCCGGGCGAGCGTGGCGGCACGGTTGCCCAACTCGGCGGCTGTCCCGACGGGAACCGTCGACTTTCCGACGATCACCGACGGACGATCGAGCGACGGCACGAGCGTGTCGACAACAGAATGCACATGACGCAGGTCAGCGCCGTATTCGCCCTTCTTCTGCGGCGTACCGACGCCGAGAAAGTGCAGATCCGCGAACGCCGCGGCCTCGTCGTAGGACGTCGTGAACCGAAGCCGGCCCGCGTCGAGATTCCTTTTCAGGACATCGGAGAGCCCTGGTTCGTAGAACGGCACCTCGCCCGCCGACAGTTTGGCCACCTTGCCGGGGTCGATATCCACACCGAGCACGTCGTGGCCGAGTTCGGCCATACACGCGGCGTGGGTCGCACCCAGATATCCGGTTCCGAAGACTGTGCATCGCATATCCGATTGGTAACGGGCGCCGGTTAGCGGACTGCATCGGTCAGGGAAGTGTCGGGTCAACAGGAGGTGTACAAGGCGCGCAGCTGCCCGAGTTGTTTCAGGATTCACTCAGGAGACGCCAATACGATGCCGGGCATGACGATTCCGACCTCGACTCGACGCCTGCGCCGACGCCTCGGCGTTGCGCTGTTGGTCGCCGTTCTCGGGGTCACCGGTTTCGTGGTCGCACTGTGGCCCGTCTACGTCGACCCGATCGTCGACGAACCCGAACGCGCCGACGCGATCGTGGTGCTCGGTGGCGCGCACGATGGGCGCGAGGAGCTCGCGATCCGCCTGGCATCGCAGGGCTACGCCCCGCAGGTTGTGTTTTCCAATCCGTACGGCGCTTCCAGACGAATGCAGCGGCTCTGCTACGGCGAGTACACCTTCAAAGTCAGCTGCTTCGAGCCCGATCCGGCCACGACGCGAGGCGAGGGTCGTGAGATCCGGCGACTCGCTGCCGAGCAGGGCTGGACGCGCGTCATCGTCATGACGTTCACGCCGCACATTTCTCGATCGCGATACATCGTCGGCAAATGCTTCGACGGCGAGTTGCTAATGGTGCCGAGTCGACCAGAGTTGCGGAAGATCGACTGGGCTTGGAACTACGTGTATCAGTCGTTCGGCTATGCACGGGCATTGTTCGAGAACTGTTGAGGGCACAAACGAAGAATCCTGAAGGACCACCCCCCGACTATCGGGCGTCGTCCTCCAGGATCTCCGCGTAGCGAACTATTTACTTCAGTACGCTCCGTCTGATCGCGCTACCGCGCTGAGGGTCTTTTTGATGATGAGCAGGTCCTGCATCATCGACCAGTTCTCGACGTAGGAAACGTCGAGCCGAACGCTCTCGTCCCACGACAGATCCGATCGGCCGCTGACCTGCCACAAACCGGTGACCCCGGGGCGGACGAGGAGCCTGCGGCGAACGTTGCCGTCGTACTCCTCTACTTCACGACGTAGCGGGGGGCGCGGGCCGACGACACTCATCTCGCCCTTGAGGACGTTGATGAACTGCGGCAACTCATCGAGACTGAACCGACGCAGGACCTTGCCTACCTTGGTGACACGCGGATCGTCGCGCATCTTGAACAGCAGCCCCGCGCCCTCGTTCATGGCGACCAGCGCGTCGAGGTGCTTGTCAGCGTCGACGAACATGCTGCGGAACTTGATCATCTCGAACGGTTTGCCGTCGATACCCATACGTTCGGACTTGTAGAAGACCGGGCCGCGGCTCGTCAGTTTCACCGCAACCGCCGCTGCAATCATGACCGGTGCGATAGCAATCAGCGCGCAGAGCGCGAAACAGAAGTCGAACGCGGTCTTGCCGAACGACTTGGCACGGTCGAACTGAGGCTTCTCGACATGTACGAGGGGCATATTGGCGACGGGTCGGATTTCGATGCGCTGACCCGCCACGTCGACGACACCTGCCGTAACCACAAGGTCAACGCCGAGTGGTTCCAGCTCCCACACCATGTCTCGGATGCGGTCTGCGCCTAGGCGCTCTGTCGCGGCGACTGCAACCGTGTCGGCCCCGGTCAGTTTGACCGCCTCGACGACGGACATCGCGTCGTCGATCACCGGAATCTCGAGGCCCTCGACCTCGAAGGTCGGTTTGTCACCGAAGCGACGAGACGGCGTACAGACACCGACAACGCGGTAGCCCGACAACGTGTCTCGGGCGAAGGATGCCGTCATCGCCTTTGCGGCATCGCGACCGCCGACGACGAGAACCGAAGTCAGGTATTGGCCGGCGCGCCGTTGAGCGACTGCGTACCGACGCCAGCCGCGACGGCTCAGCAGCAAGCCGAGTAGACCAGCGGGGAGTGCGATCGCGAGGTAGCCGCGGGCGAGATCCACGCGCATCACGAGCGAGACGATGGCGATCAGACCGAACAATTTGAGCGTCGATGATGCAATGCGACGGTATTCCTCAGGTCCGCTGCCGATCACGCGCGGCGAGCGTGTGTTGGAGACCGAGAGGAACGCCAGCCAGACGGCCGCAATTGCGATGGAAACCGAGGTGTAGCCGATCTCGGTATTGCGGACCCACGCCAATGTGCCTTCGTCGCCGATCCCACCGAAGCGCACGATCTGAGCCACAGCTACCGCTCCGCAAACGATCATCGTATCCGTGGCCCGCAGACGACGGGCATACTCGCCCTGCCAGCGCTCGCGATCCGAATTGGGAAACGACTGCGATCGAGCAGCCACATCGACGGCTTGGTCACCTCGACCTAGAAAACTCATATCCGACGCACCCACCTCAGGGAGTCCAATGTTTGGATTCAGCCGACCCCCCCCCCGCGGACGTCAGGGTTTGAATACTAGGTGGTTGTGCGCACTTGCGGTAGGTCAAACGCGGAATTTACATACTCGAAGTTTGTTTTTGACGCTGTTGCAGACTACGAACCCTGCATCCTGGACAGCTACCTGCCAGCACCGGTTTCGAAGTTGAGGTACGCCTTGGACGGCGTCGGACCACGTTGACCCTGGTACTTGGAACCAACGGACGCACTTCCGTACGGGTTCTCGGCCGGACTCGACAGGCGGATCAAGCACAGCTGACCGATCTTCATACCTGGCCACAGCGTTATCGGCAGGTTAGCTACGTTCGACAACTCCAGCGTGATGTGTCCGCTGAAGCCCGGGTCGATGAAGCCTGCCGTCGAGTGCGTCAGGAGACCGAGCCGGCCGAGGCTCGACTTACCTTCCAGCCGACCGGCAAGGTCGTCGGGGAACGTGCAAAGCTCCAGCGTCGACCCCAGCACGAACTCACCCGGGTGCAACACGAACGGCTCACCCTTGGCAGGTTCGACGAGCGTTGTGAGTTCGTCCTGCCGCTGCGCCGGGTCGATGTGGGTGTACCGCGTGTTGTTGAAAACCCGGAACATGCCGTCCAACCGGACGTCCACACTCGACGGCTGAACGAGGTCGTCCCTGAACGGGTCGAGCCCGAGTCGACCGGCAGAAATCTCGGCCCTGATATCGCGATCTGAGAGCAGCACGACATGAGGCTATCCGGTTGGCCCCGCCGCCCGAGCGGTACCCATCGACGCTGCTAAAGTGGGCGCTCGCGGGGCTTGCTCCGTACGCCGATGTAGTTCAATGGCAGAACGGCAGCTTCCCAAGCTGCACACGCGGGTTCGATTCCCGTCATCGGCTCCATCCATCAATCAATCAATCCATCCATTGGGGTTGTTTACCAATTGGTCGACCATCGCATCTGAACGGCAGATCGCTGATTGGGCACACGTTAGGGCCCCTGGTGGGGGCACCCGTGCATGGCTAGTCGGGTCCGATGAACTGAATCCCTTCCGGCGGAGATTCGTAGACGATGAATTCGTTATCGGTGTCTGTGACTACTGCTGTGTAGAAGATGTCTTCACCGCTCACGGTGACGTGGCAGCCAGCGAGAAACCCTGGGATCTGCGGGATACGCAGGAGAACGGGATACCCGCCTGACACTCTGTCGGAGCCGTATGTAGCTCCGGCGGCATCGATGACGGCGCGCCGCATGGCGTCTCGGTCGACGAGGGGATCGTCGTCGGTCAGAGCGGACAGAGACACGAATGCCGGTGGATCGAACGGAATTCTGACGACGCGCGGACCTGATCCATCTCGCTCGGCAGGGACGGCGGGAGGTGGGACGACCAGCATTGCTGCGAGGGGACGTCGGTCATCAGGAGCGAGGGCGACCGTCCACCACCCGCCGTCATGCATAGGGACGGTTGCCGAGAGCGCCGCACCGTCACCGGCGGTTGCATCGAGGTACTCCTGGTAGCCGACAATCGTCCACCGTTCGTCGTACATTGCGACCGCGGCGCTCTGGTGAAGATCGGTCAACTCTCGTTCGTACAAGTCGGTGTCGTACGGATAGTTCGATTCCAGCATCGACTCGTGGAACGACTGCAGCGCTCCGGTGGAAGTGTTCATCGACGAGATACGGATCATTTCTGCCCCGGTGAGCCGTGCGACGGGTTCGGCGAATCCTCGAAACACGCCATCCTTATCAGCTGCGTCGGCGTATTCGCCGAAGTCCATGTTTGCGAGAGACAAGTTGGCTTCGATCGCGAACATCTTCTCAGGAATTGTTCGGAAGGTTCTGCCGCGCGGTCGTTCTGGATCGTCGTCGTTCGGGCTGGTGTCGACGACGAGGACGGTCTGCTCTGGGTCGGTGATGGTTTGATTGTCGAAAAGGAAGGCGTAGTACGTGGGGTGATGTGCGATCAGTGCGAGGAGATGATCGACGGTGAGTCTGTCGTACTCGCGGTTGTCGATACATGTCAGAGCGGCGCCGAAGTCGTCGTTACCGGGAGGCGGAGCGAGGGCCGCAAGCGCGGCGCTGCGCCACGCCGCGTCGTCGGAGAAATCGGTGCGAATCAATAACGATTCACCGTCGAAGTGATCCTCTAGAACGCGGCCGGTGCCCAAAAGTTCGGTGATCTCCGCGTTTCGCTGACTCGATCGTTCGGCGTCGAGTTCTGCGGCAATGACGTGAGGTTCACGCTCTGGCGGATCTACCGGCACGATCGAGTCGATTATTCGGGCGCAGTCCGCAACGTCGAGATTGTCGTTGCTTCGGATCTCGTATGTCCATGCCCCAGTTTCCTGCCGGTGGCGTGCGGGGGTGATGTCCATCGGCCATTCAAGCTTGGGTTCACCAATGTCGGTGACCCAGCGGCGCAGGACGAGATTGCATTGCTCGCTGTAGACGCCCAGGTCGAGCGCACCTGTACGGGGGTCGCCGGCGCTCGGGTTCGATCCGACTCGGATCGGAAGCCAAGTCGGTAGTGCGCGGGGCATCTCGTCCAAAAGACGCTGTTTTTCGATCTGGGCAATGTATTCACGCTCATGAGCCTCGAGATCTTCTTCGCGGGTCGGTCCAGTCCAAGTGAAGATGTCGCGGCTGAATTGTTCATCGAGACAGGGGTTTTCGAGCTCCATCCAGTGCGCTCGGTAGCGCCACGACAACGCGAGGCCGAGTTCGGCATCTATTACGTAGGTGACGAGGTCGGCCGAATGCTGATGTCGAAACGTGACTTCCCAGCCGTCGCGACCCCGGATCTGCACCGCTCGCGGCTCGGTCGGATCCAGGAGATCTGGCGGGTGAAGTTCGTTGTCCGATGGAGGTGGCCACGACTCGTAGGCTCGGAACAACCTCGACGGGAACCCCGACCTCGATTCGAAGCCGTAGGGCGTTTTCGCGCGGTGCAACATACCGCCATCGGTTGCGCGCCGGTAGACGTCGGTCGCGTTCTCGATGTGTACCGGTTCCCCGGACTCGTCGTCTATCCGCCAATACACCGCAGGCGAATGCCGAACTCGTTCGCCACCTCCGTTGGATTGATGCATGATCGCGCTGATCGATCGACCCATCGTGCCGTAGTTCAACCCCCGAACCTGCTCCCACGACATCGACATGTACTCAACCTATCGAGTCGTTGATTGGTAGATGGAGGCACGGCAATGAGCGCAAGCGTCGGGAACCACGCGGCGGCGTGCTGGCGCGCGCTGTGCAAGTGGCCTGCGGATTGATGCATAGGTTGGCGTCGCGGCGACTGACCGGGGCGTGGTGCGGCATGTGGGCGAATGCACCCACCTCCGCATGCGATGGAGCGGGCGGGCCAAGACGGACGGACACGGACGGAGCGGTAGTGCGTTGATTGATGGACGTCGTTCGTATTGATTGACGCACGCACGCTCTCCATCTCTTCTCTCTCTGGGGGGCTTCCCTTTATGAGGTGTTTGGGTTCACCTATTGAAGTCCGATTAGTCTGATTTGCCCGTTTGCCAACTTCTCACGACCATCAGTGTCCGCCGCAGCGGCAGTTGGCTTCTCGCAGCGGCCGCTTCTTGCTCCGCGCTCGGCTTGCAAATGGCCGAATTGTTACCAGGTAACAGCGTGAATGACCGAGCGCCACGAGGATCCAAGACTGTGCGGGTGCTAGAGCGGGGAGCCCGGAGGCGGTGTGCATCGAATAATGGCCGAGCCGGCAACGCCGACCGGACGTGCACATCCGTACTGCCGGCGACTGCCCACACAAGGGGGACGCGAACGTCGGCGAGGTCGACCCCGGCGTCAAACCCCAGCAGCCGAGTTCGCGTTCTGTGCTCTCGGCAGACTCGCAGTCGTAGCCTCTCGCCTATGACTGTCGAACGCTGGGAACGCCACGCAGAAATTCCGCTGCTGCTACTCGCGGGCGCATTCCTCGTCGCATACGCGTGGCCCGTACTGGACCGCCACGTCGACCCCGACGTTCGGTCCTGGTTGTCGATCGTCAGTTGGACAGTCTGGGCTGCGTTCGCCGTCGACTTCTCCGTCCGCCTCACCCTCGCGGAGAATCGTGTCAAATACGCGTTGCAACACTGGTACGACGTCGCTCTTATCGCGTTGCCCCTGCTGCGACCTCTGCGCCTGCTGCGACTACTGGCGTTGCTGCGGCTGCTCAATCGAACTGCGGCCGGGTCGCTGGTCGGCAGGGTGACGACATACGTCACGGGTGTAGCGGTCATGTCGATCGGCCTCGGAGCGATTGCCGTGCTCGACGTCGAACAGGATCACGCCGGAGCGAACATCACGACCTTCGGTGATGCGCTCTGGTGGGCTACTACCACAGTCACTACGGTCGGGTACGGCGACCGATATCCAGTCACCACGCCGGGCAGATTCATTGCCGTCGTCCTCATGCTTGTGGGTATCGCAGTGGTAGGAACCGTCACGGGGTCGGTCGCGGCCTGGCTCGTCACCAACGTCAAACGAGAAGAGCAAACACCTCAACCGGCGACGGAGACCACGCTGTGAGCCCGACAATGAATCTGTGAAGTTGTGTCGGTACGCACACGTACTCTCACGCGAACTGTGAAAGGTGGAGGGTGTGAGTCGAACCGACGATGCGTGGGCCGCGAACTGGAAACTGAGTTTGCGCGAGCTTGCCGCCTTGCGAGCGATGCAGGTGCGGATGATGCATCGTGACGTCACGGCAGAACGGAAGGCAAAAGCGGAAGGGCAGAAGACGGACCAGCTCGCCGCATTCACTTCCGAAACTGCGCGATTCTTAGCGGGCCTCCCCGTAGACAGCATGAATGAGGCAGAGTCGGAACTCGACGGCTCGTTGGCGGACGAGTCGGACCATGTCGATCTCGACGCGATTGTGCAGACAGCGTCGAAGCTCGCTGCAGAATTGACGGAGCGGTCGCAGGCCGTAGTGGTGCTGATCGAGCTGATGACCTTCTATCCGTGGTCCGGCGGTGCGAAGTGGAACGCCAAGGTCCGCGATGCCGCGATCACCGACGCCGCGATCGAGATGCCTGGACTCAGGCCGGACGATTTCGCAACGTTGACAACGGAATTCGACGCGCTCGTGAAGCAACTTCGTCGAAAGTCGATCCGTTGGGGTCGAGTTGCCGCCATGACCGTGCTCGGTCTGGGGGCGGGTGCGCTGACCGGTGGGTTGGCGGCACCGGCGGTCGGTGCAGCGGTCGGCGGAACGCTCGGGCTCAGCGGTGCTGCCGCGACATCTGCCGGGCTTGCAGCACTGGGCGGCGGATCACTCGCGACCGGTGGACTCGGCGTCGCTGGCGGCACATTGCTGGTCACCGGTGTCGGCGGATTGACAGCTGCGGGCGTGGCTGGCGCGAGCACGCGGTTCAGTCGGTTGGGTAGCGGCAGCATCGCCCTTGACGCGATCAAGCTCGATCTCATTGCACGAGTGCTGATTACCGACTCCGAGGACCGCGACCAAAAGATGAGGCGGGTCGTGGAAAGCCTTGCCCAGGTCGCGAACGATCTCAGCAAGAAAGTCAATCTGCTCTCCGAGCGGATCACCCAGCTCAAAGAGAAGAATCGGGTGCTGACCGAGGAAAACACCACACTGCGCGCCAAAGTGACACAGCTCAGCGCCGACCTCCGCCAGCTGCGCGATGCCGAGATCCGCGAACTACGCGCCGAATTGCAGGTCGCCGAACAGGACAAGTCGACAGTGGAGGTTGTCCTGGACCGGTTGGAAGAGAAAGTCGACCAGTGACCGATTCGTTCGAACGCAACCTCGACACGCAGGCGCGGCGGCTCGCCGACATCGACAAGGCCATCGACGCCGCCCTGGCAGACGATCCGGAGACCTCGCAACTGCCGGTATCGGCCGACCGGCAGACATACGCCCAACTCACGCAGTTCAACGATGGTTTGCGCGAGCAAAACGGTTGGTCCGACGTCGATCTCGATGCTGCGCTGACACCAGAGCATCGAGACGACCTCACTGCCTGGCGCCAACGGCAAAGGTTGCCATGGTCGACGACGGACCTTGCGATGGTCGGGGTGGCTGGGCTGGTTGGCGCGCTGTGCGTGTGGTTCGACTCTTCGACCGACCGGGCAGTGCGGACACAATTCGACGCACTCAGCAAAAGCGACCGGGTACGGAAGTGGGAGAAGTCAGGCAAAAGGCTGCCGATCGACTTCATGGGGAAAGGGTTCGGCGGCCGTGCCCACCGCATGAAATCCGGCGGACACGACATCCTCCGTCTCGTCTCGACACTGCGCCAGATCGTCGATGGCGAGTTCCGTGGCGTGAGATGGGAATTCGGCGAACGCATTCCCGTCGTCGAAGTAGGTCAGTTCGCTGACGTGGATGACTGGATGGACGCTGCTATCGCGTTGATGCAGCATCTGGTCGCAGACTTCCTGACCCCGATGAGCCTGCCGGTGCCGGGTATGTCGTGGCTGTATGAAAGTGACAACGAAAATATCAAAGACTTTGCGCTGCACGCTTACTCGGGGCTACGGCAAGGTGAAGGGTGGAACCTGCGGCAGGCCACGGTCGGACCGGGACTGACGTCGGTCATCACCGAACTGATCATTCGGACACACGTTCACGCCGACGCTTACCAACGAACTGGGACCGCGGTGCTGAGCGATCACGACCAGCGGAAGCACACTGAGTTGCGGCTGGCTGCGCATTCACTCGTCGGCGCAGCATCGCTGGGAAAGGCAGCCGCAGCTGCTCTTTCGATTCGGAGCGAGCGCGGCGTTCTTCATCCCGCAGCGTTGCGGCACATCCAAGTTCCCGCGTTGATCCTGTCCGGCAAGTTGGCCGTCACGATCGTTACGGACGCGCGTGCTGCCCAACGGTTGTCTGCGCCGAGCTGGGATGACCTCTTGATTGGGACGGCCCAAGTCTGGCAACTCGATCTGCCCGCCTCGCTGGAGCGTGCCGCGTTGAACAACGTGAGCAAGGAGAGCTAAGTCGCTCCTGCAGAACACCATTCGGTATTTGCCAAACATCGGCGAAGGGTGCGGGCATGCCTCGTTCGAGTACAGCCCAGCCACGCCGAAGGCGGTGAGCCGGTGTAGAACTTGTCCTATTTGAACAGTTTCGTTCTTCCGCCCTCCTTGGAGTGAGTTCGTATGGAATATCTGCGTTCGGGACAGAACTGCGGCATCGCCGACACATCGCTCTCTGTCTCGTGCAGCTGGCGCAGGTGGGGTGCAGTGGACGCCGACTTGTCCGCGATCTTGCTCGACAGTGGACGGCGGGTCCGCGGAGACGCTGATTTCGTGTTCTACAACCAGCCATCTTCAGTCGACGATGCAGTCCGGCACGTCGGGAAGCGAGCGGGCGATGATCGCGTCGAGGACCGGATCAGCATTGAGCTAGCAAGCGTCGCACACGATGTCCAGATGGTCGCAGTTGTGGTGAGTGTCGACGGCGACCCTGCCGCGACCGTTGCATCGCTCGCGAACCTCGATATCGCGATTCTCGATGCCGCTGACCGCCCGGTTGTGGGCTTCAGGATGCCGACGCTCACGACGGAAACAGCTGTCGTCTGCGTCGAAGTGTATCGCCGTGACGCCGGATGGAAGGTCCGCGCGGTCGGCCAGGGATACCAGGACGGCCTCGCCGGCCTCGCGCGAGACTTCGGCGTCACCGTCGACGACGAACCCACCGCCCCAGACCCCCAACCAGCAGCTCTCGGTGCACCTGTCATCGACTGGACCAACCCGCCAGTTCCTGCCGGTTACGAAATCTGAGAAAGGAATTCGATCATGGGGTTCCGCATCAGTAAATCGATCAAGCTCGCCCCTGGCGTCCGCATGACGGTCTCCAAGTCGGGTCTCGGCTACAGCGTCGGAGGAAAAGGAATGCGCGTCACCCGCCACGCCGGCGGACGTGTCAGCCGCACGACATCTATTCCCGGCACCGGAATCTCGCACAGCTCGACAATCCGGCCCGCACCACGCAAAGCCTCCTCGCCGCGCACACCCCCGAGCACCGCAGCACGGCCAATCGCGCCTCCGCCACCAATCGTGCCTGCCCGTCCCGGTGTTCTTGCACCCGGCTGGGAAAAGGACCTGCACCGCATTCTCGAATCCACCCAACCCGCAGACTTCGTCGCTATTGCGCAGAAACACGGCCGCACGGTGCCCGAAGCTCGTCTCCTAGCCGCCGCGCTGGAAGGCTTGCTGCACTATCAATTCCGCGAGACTAGCCCGTCAGCACCGGACCGTGCCCAAGCGTTGCTGGGTTGGGTAGTCGCTCAGAACGCGGTTCTCGAGCAAACGCCGTTCGTCACCAAGTACCTCGTCGACAAGACCTGGGCGGTCGAGATCGCCTACGGCATCACCGCGCACCTGCGCCTGTCCGATGACGTTCTCCGCCTCGCCGCGGCCGAACTACACCAAGCTGCGGGCGACCTACCCGCCGCGATCTGGACCGTCGAAAACGCCAACCCCACCACACCGGCCGCACTCTCGCTCACCGAGCTCTACAGCGACGCCAACCGCCACCAGGACGTCATCGACACAACCAACGGCATCACCAACGAAGACGACGCAACCACGCTGCTGCTCGCGCTCCGAGGACGAGCATTCGCTCACCAAGGTTTTCATGACGCAGCTCGCGAGTCTTTCAAGGAAGCTCTCCGCGTCCGCACCCGGTCGACCGAAGTGCGACACCGCGCACTGCTGGAACGCGCACAAGTAAACCTCGCACAAAACCGAAAAGCGCTCGCCCGCAAAGACATCGAGAAAGTTCTTGCAGAAGATCCGCACTACCCCGGGCTCAGCACTGCGCTCGCCGGACTGAACTAACGCGACTGTTCAACGCACACCTGAATAGAAATCACATGTTCCCCCTTCTTGCCGACAATCGACGAAAGAACCACCTATGCAGTACGAACCGGCCCCGTTTCTCCGCCGCCTCGGTGCGAGAGTGTTGGACCTGCTGATCTGCCTGCCGCTGACATTCCTAGTGGCCATCCCAGTAAGCATCGTGATTGTTTTCCCGGCTGTGTTGATTGCAGGCGACTCTCACAAAGACGCGGTCTACGGGCCAGCGGCGGCGCTGTGCTACTTCATCGCCTATGTCGGGGTCGAAGTGTTCCTGCTGATCCGACGTGACGGCCAAACGCTGGGAAAGGGGCTGTTCGGGCTTCGGGTCGTCCCCGCCGCCGAGTGGGCACGACCGGGGCTCCCGATCCGGGCAGCGGTAATCAGAATGCTGATCATCTTCCTGCCGTTCGTGTTTCTGTCTGTCGCTGGCGGCAACCCGGATGTGGCGGCGTTCGACGTCCTCGCGTGGGTGGGCATCCTCAGTGTTGTGGCGAGCTTGATTTTGGCGGCCATTCCCCGCTCCGGCCTCCGGCGAAGCCTTCACGATTTGGCCGCCAGCAGCCGAGTCGTGCGAGCCCCCAGACGAAAGATCGAATTGAAGCAGGACCTCTCGATGATGCTGCCCGGAAGAATCGACATGACTAAACGCCTCTGATTTGTCGACAACTTCCACGTAAATGCGGCGAACGAAGTGGTCAAT
Source organism: Antrihabitans spumae (assembly GCF_043944905.1). Classification (NCBI taxonomy): domain Bacteria; kingdom Bacillati; phylum Actinomycetota; class Actinomycetes; order Mycobacteriales; family Nocardiaceae; genus Antrihabitans; species Antrihabitans spumae. The sequence goes on along the minus strand of NZ_JBIMSN010000061.1, from coordinate 1,138 downwards.
TGCTTGCGTGCAAAGATCGACACTCTCCGAGACCGTGAAACGGATCGTCTGCTTCGCGTCTACCTGGTACCGCTGCCTGGCAGCGCTGTCGCGGTTCGCCGTGTGGGCGGTCGGGCCGGGGATGGTCCTCGATCGAACGTCCAATTCGGACTGTCGCGCGCGGCACGATCGTGCTTACAAATTCGGCGTAGCGGCGGGTTCGGCATAGCTCGGTTGATCACCGCACCCTCGTCGACCCACAGCGGAGGGCGGCGAGCGAAGGCGTCAAAGCAATGAACCGGCGTTCACCGAAGTGTGCCCAACGGGGTGCCTGACGTGTAACCGCCCAACGATTAATCGGGTTTCCAATCGCCCGGCCTGGGCAAGCCGAATAGGGAAACTAGTCTCCATCCACCCGCAGGTCATGCGCACGACGCCATAGCTCAGCTGGTGTGTCCAGGTAGCGGGCCGCACCGAACCTCGAATCTTTCACGCAGCGTGTCGAGCGTGCGGCGATGGTGCTCACGCTTTCTGCGGTGTCCGATCATGAACCGTGCGGTCTGAACCATCCGCCGCGGCAACGGGAACCACCGATCGAGGTCGAACCCTAGGTCAAGCAACGCCTTCGTCGGCACGTTGTCGATCACCAGGCTCATATTGTGCTGGCCGAGCGACATCATCGCAGGCCACAGTGCTGCCTTCGACTTCTGCCGCAGGTCGACCAGATCGAGCTCGTACAGGCGGGCATCTCGTATCTTGTCCGCGAACAGCAGGTGAGTGGTGAGGAAGCCCATCCACGAGGAGAGCGGGAAGGTCGCAGACCGCGGCTGTATGGAGATCACCCTGCCGCTGCGGGAGGCATACGGCTCGTACGGCCTGTCGCGGAAGAGATAACCCGTGCAATTCACTATCCAGCTGCCTGGTGCGATCGTTCTGGTGGCCCCGCTGCGGAACAGGATTTCGGTCGCGCCCTCGCGATCGAGGACATCTGCGACGTGGTCCATCGCCACCTCGCTCAGTCCGGCGGCAATCCGGTGACTCTCACCTTCGGACATGGAGGCACCGTTGAAGCTGCCGGGCGCAGGTGTCGACCAGGCGCCCCAATGCGTCCGCCACCAATCGCCGACTTCGGACTCGTTGGTCCCGTCGAAGCGCATGG